>CAZMPV010000006.1:16721-20732 GCA_964567985.1 uncultured Gemmatimonadaceae bacterium | reverse complement strand
CGTTGTCGGAGCCCAATCGACGATGCTTTGGCATCGCCTCATGGCCTCCTCCTAGTCTCGCGCTCGCAAGACCCTGGTGCGAGGGCCACTGTAGTTCTTCAACAGGCTTCTAAAAGATCTCCACTTTTACGTACCGACCCGGATTCTCCCGGACGTCGGTCGCCAGGAGGTAGACGCTCTCCACGGCCCGGTTCAGCCGGACGTAGAGGGAGTCCTCCACCGAGAGCTTCCCCAGGGTCCCCTCTCCCCGCTCCATCCGCTCCAGGACGGTCTCCAGGGAGCTGCTCGCTCCCTCCAGGGAGCTCCCCGCGGCGTTCAGCTTCGCAAGCGCGGAGTCGGCCCTCGCGATCGCCCTGGCCGCATCGGGGCCGGCTTCGCTGGCCGACTCGAGGTTGTCGGCCGTCCGGTTCAGGGTCCGGGTGAGCTCGGCCACTTCGCTCCGCTGCTCCCGGGTGAGCCCGGAGAGCTCCTCCAGGAGAGTGTTGAGCTCGACGACGCTCGTCCTGAGGCTGGAGACGGTGGGCTCGGCCAGCAGCGTCCGGACCCGGTCGAGGGCGGCGCTGGCCTCGGAGCCCAGGGTGTCGGCCGTGGCCATGAGGTCCCCGCCCGTGGCCCCCGGCATGTTGCCACCCGGGGGCAGGGCTTCGTCGCTCTCGCCGGGGAGAACCGCGACGGTGCGGCCGCCCAGGAGCCCCTGGCTGACCAGCTCGGCCCGGGAGTCCCGGGGAATGTCCCACTCGCCCTCGATCTCCAGGGAGATCAGCACCTCGTTCCCGCTCAGGTCGAAGCCGTGGACCCGACCGATGTTGACCCCCCGCATCTGGACCGGATCGCCGTTCCGGACCCCTCCGGCGTTCTCGACGGTGGTGGTCACCACGTAGCGTCCCCGGAAGGTGCCGGGATCGGTGGTCAGGAAGAGGACGGCGATGGTGGCGACGATGCCCACCAGGACGAAGATCCCCACCTGCACCTCGCCGCCGCTGGCGGCTGGGGGGACCGCGTCCTGGAGCTCGGCGTCAGACGGGCCCTCGTTGCTGCTGGATTCCACGGTATCGTTGTCGGTCATGAAATTTCCATCAGGTCGAGTGCGGATTCGGCGGCCTCCCGATCGATGAAGGCCTTCACCACCGGGTCGTCGCTCTGCCGGAACTCCCGAGGGGTGCCGCAGAAGCGCACGCGGCGGCCCTCGAGCATCGAGACCCGGTCACACATGGCCAGGCCTCCCTCGATGTCGTGGGTCACGATGACCGACGTGGTCCGGAGCTCTTCCGAGAGCTGACCGATGAGCCGCTCGACCGCCGCGGTGTTCACCGGGTCCAGGCCCGTGGTGGGCTCGTCCCAGAGGAGGATGCGGGGCCGGGAGACGATGGCCCGGGCGATTCCCACCCGCTTCTTCATCCCCCCCGAGAGCTCCGCGGGGAGCTTCGGCAGCACCTGTCGGGGAATCAGGTTCACGAGCTCGAGGGCGTCCCAGACGCGGCGGGCGACCTCCGATCGCTCCATGCGCTCCAGCGTCTCTTCGGGGAGACCCATGGCCACGTTCTCGAATACGTTGAGGGAATCGAAGAGGGCGGCGTGCTGGAAGACGTAGCCCACCTTCCCCCGGGCCCTGGCCAGGACGTCCGACGCCCCGAAGAAGACGGATTCCCCGTCCACCCGGACGTCGCCCCTGTCGGGGATGATCAGGCCGATGGTGGTCTTGAGGAGGACGCTCTTCCCGGTCCCGGACGGCCCGAAGAGGCCGAACATCTCGCCCCGCCGGACCGAGAGGTCCACACCCGCCAGCACGGGCTCGTCGAAGGCTTTGTACACCGCCCGGTACTCGATGACGTTCGGGGCCGACGAGGCGTTCCCGGCCGCGGCCTCTTCACGGGTCTCGGTCGCGTCGATCACTGGAGCATCAGGGGCGGGAACATGGCGTCGAGGATCAGGATCGTGAGGGTCATGAACATGACCGAGGCCGTCGTGGTCCGTCCCACCCCGGCGGCGCCGCCCATCGTCCGCAGGCCCATGTGGACGGCGATCACCGGGATGGCGAAGCCGAAGGTCACGGCCTTGAGGAGCGAGTAGACCAGGTCCCAGGAGTGCCAGAAGAGCCGGGCGCCGTAGAGGAAGGTCTCGAAGCCGAGGCCCACCGTGAGCCGTGCCGAGATCATGCCTGCGAAGATCCCCACGATGTCCGCGATCCCCACCAGGAGGGGCAGGACGATCACCCCGGCGATGATCCGCGGGGCCGCGAGGATCTCGATGGGATCCCGGCCGACCGAGTGATAGGCGTCGATCTGCTCCGAGACCTTCATCGTCCCGATCTCGGCGGTGATCCGGGCGCCGACGCGCCCCACGAGGACGATGGCGGTCAGGACGGGCCCCATCTCCAGGACGATGCTCTCCACCACCACGCTTCCCAGCACGTAGAGCGGAACGGAGCCCTGGAACTGGTATCCCCCCTGCTGGCTCGTGACGATGCCGGCCAGGGAGGCGGTCACGAGGACGATGGGGATGCTCTGGACCCCCATGACGTAGATCTGCTGGACGACGGACCGGAGGGAGACCCGGAGCCGGACGATGCACTGGCCGACCGACCACATCATCAGGCCCAGGTGCCCGGCGTGCTCCACCACGGTCTCGCTGGTCCGCCCCAGGGCCCGGAAGGGACGGACGAGGACGTCGGGGATCCGGCCGGAGAGCGTCTGGTCCCTCTCCACGGTTCGCTTGGGCTCCTCTTCCGATGTCGGCTCCGGCGGGTCGGGGTCTCGGGGCCGGAGTCAGGGGGTCGGTCAGCCTCGAAGGATCGAAAGTCGGCGGGTCGGGCGCAAGCTCCGGCGGCGGGTTCCCCCGGCGGCCGGGCGGCGCCCTCGCCGGGCGGCGCCCCCCTCAGAAATCCCGGGACGCCTCCCGCAGTTCCGTCGGGCTCGATCGGCCGGGCTCGGGAGGCGGCTCGAGGACGACGGCGAAGGTCGTTCCACGCCCGACCTCGCTCTCCACCTCCATGCTGTAGCCCAGGAGCTCGGCGAGGGATCGGCAGATCGTCAGCCCGAGCCCGGTGCCGCCGTAGCGCCTGGCCGTCGAGTCCTCGGCCTGCCGGAACGCCTCGAAGATGTCGGCCAGCCGCTCGTCGGGGATCCCCGGTCCGGTGTCCTCCACTTCGATCCGGCGGGGCCGGTGCGAGCCGTCCTCGGTGAGGACCCGGACCGTGACGTCTCCCTCGTCGGTGAACTTCACGGCGTTGCTCAGGAGGTTCAAGAGGATCTGCTGGAGCCGGTGGGGATCGGTCTGGATCGGCTCGACGCTCTCCGGCACCTCCACCGCCAGCTCCAGGCCCTTGCGGTCGGCCTGGATCTCCACCGTGCGCACGGTCTCCCGGACGAGCTCGGAAAGGTCCACCCGCTCGGAGGTCGGCTCCATCCGTCCGGCCTCGATCTTCGAGAGGTCCAGGACGTCTCCGATGATCTCCAGAAGGAGCTTGCCGTTGGAGACGATCCGCTCCACGTACCCGAGCTCCTGCTCGGTCAGATTTCCCGAGGCGTTCTTCTTCAGGATGTTGGCGAAGCCGATGACGGAGTTCAGGGGGGTGCGGAGCTCGTGGCTCATGTTCGCCAGGAAGGTGCTCTTCGCCTCGGAGCTCGCCTTCGCCTCGGCCGCCGCCCGCCGGAGCATCTCCTCGACCTCCACCTGCTCGGTCACGTCCCGGAGGATGCCGACCGACGCCTCCCTGCCCTTGTGGGTGGCCGAGGCCCGGCGGAGCTCGAGGGAGAACCTCGATCCGTCCTCGCGGATCCCTTCGCTCTGGATCGCGTCACGGTCGGGCTCGACCACGCCCTTCAGAAAGCCCATGACCCGGTCGCCGTCCTCCTCCGGCACCAGGTCGGCGACCGAGCCACCGACCAGGCTCCCGGGACGGCGGCCGAAGAGGCGGGCGGCACGGGCGTTGGCGTCCACGATTCGACCGTCCTGCTGGACCACCACCCCCTCGTAGCTCGCGTCGGCGAGCCGACGAAACCGCTCCTCGCT
>CAZMPV010000006.1:2195-16621 GCA_964567985.1 uncultured Gemmatimonadaceae bacterium | reverse complement strand
GTCGAGGAAGACGATCCCCGCGCCGAGGACCAGGAGGAGGAGATTCGTCGTCTGCCGGGGTTCCCCGGTGAGATGCAGGTGGAGGAGGCTGTTGACGAGGACCACCGCCGCGATCAGGGCGCCCAGGACGTGGGCCCTGGAGGGACCGGGCTCCCAGCGAGCGGTCCCCCACCAGAGGAGGGCCAGGATCGCGGCCGAGACGCCGGCGCTCACCGTGAGCTGGAGGGAGATGTCCTCGGGGAGGAGGAGCTGGTGAGCGACCGCGAAGACCAGATACAGGACGGCGAGGGCCGCGGCCACCGGGCCCACCGAGTCGAGGACGAGCCGGTCGAGCGCTTCCTGGACCGCGTCCTCGGAGCGGGGCGGACGCTCGGCGGGGCTTCCCGGGCGACCCGTCTCGGAGCCCCGCCGACTCATCTGGACCACGCGGCGCCTCCTCGGTCGTCTCATCGGGTTGGCGTGGGGCGAGTCGTTCACGGACCTTCATTGTAGCCGGGCGCGGGCCGTTTGTCCCGCCGTTCGGGACGCCGGACGCATTGTGGGCGCCCGGGCGCCCACCTACCATGTGGTCCGCGGAACGGACGGCGAGCCCGGAGAGAAGGTACGGAAGGAAGAGGACGGACGAGATGAGCGAGGCGAAGCTGAGCGGCCGCACGGCGATCGTCACGGGCGCGTCGAGCGGAATCGGTGCGGCCACGGCCCGAGCGCTGGCCGGCGCGGGGGCGTCCGTCGCCCTGGCGGCCCGGCGGGTGGAGCGGCTGGACGCCCTCCGGAAGGAGATCGAGTCGGAAGGCGGAAGGGCCCTGGCGGTCCGGACCGACGTATCCCGCCGTGGAGAGGTGGACACGCTGGCCGAAGCCGCGCTGGACGCCTTCGGGCGGATCGACATCCTGGTGAACAACGCCGGAGTGATGCCCCTGGCTCCCCTGCGGGAGCGGCGGGTGGAGGAGTGGGACCGGATGATCGACGTGAACGTGAAGGGGGTCCTCTACGCCCTCGCCGCCGTGCTCCCCACCATGCTGGAGCAGGGGGGCGGGCACATCGTGAACGTGGGCTCCGTGGCCGGACGTCGCCCGTTCCCCGGGGGAACGGTCTACTCCGCGACCAAGTTCGCCGTCCGCTCCATCTCCGCCGGGATCCACAAGGAGCTCTCGGCCAGCGAGGGTATCCGGGTGACCGACATCGAGCCGGGGGTCGTCGACACCGAGCTTCCGGAGAGCATCGCCTACGACGAGAGCCGGGAGTCGTTCTACGACCGGTGGGAGGACCGCCGGATGCTGGAGGCGGAGGACGTGGCCGACGCCATCCTCTTCGCCGTCGCGGCGCCGGATCGGGTCAACGTGAACGAGATCCTGGTGCGGCCCACCGACCAGGGGACGTGAGCCCGGGAGCGCGAGGGCCTCTCAGCGACCTGCTACAGGCGTACGCCGACCGTGAAGACGATCTGCTGGATCCCGTCCGGGGCGAAGAGCTCGTAGCGGAACTCGGCCAGGGGCTGAATCGGCCCCCGGGCGTCCAGGGCGAAGCCCAGGATGGCGTTCAGGCCGACCCCCGTGTCGTCCACCGGACCCTCCGGATTCGACGGGTCCTCGAAGTGCTGGACGTTCACCCCTGCGCCCAGGTACATGCCCCCGACGTCCGGGTCGGCGCTGTTGCTCAGGATGGCGTTGAAGTTCGTTTCCCAGTAGCTGCACTCGCTGTCACCGCCGCCGACGCAGTCGGGAAAGAAGACGTCTCCGGTGGCCTGGAGGCGGACGCGCCGGAGGAGGGGCGCCAGTCCGACGGAGACCCGTCCGCCGACGCCGGGTGTGCCCCCGACCAGCTCCGTGGCGTAGGAGCCGTGGACGCCGACCGAGAAGCGTCCCTGGGCCGAAGCAGGGGCCGGGAGTGCGAGGGCGACGAAGAGCGCGAGCCCGAGGGACGCCCCTAGCGCGGTCCGGCGGACGTGGACGAGACTCCGGGAAGACCCGGACGGTGGAGTGACCATGGAGGGATTCCCGTGGGGATGAGCGGACGCGAACGCGGGGATGCCCCGCGGCTTTCCCAACCCCGGCGCGGGCACCCGGGTTCCCCCAGGGGCGGGCTTGCTCGAGGGGGATCGCCGGGCGAGCTTGGGGTCCAGAAGGCCGTCCCCACCTCTCCGCGCCCGGAGGATTTCCCATGCCCTCTCCCCGACCGTCGAGCGCTCCGGCGATCGTCCCGACTCTCCTCCTCTCCCTCGCGCTCGGGGGATGCCAGCCCGGCGACGGTGGCGGCGAAGCGGACGCGACGAACGCCGAATCGGCCGCCGCGGTGGCGGTGGACACGCTTCCGGACGCCATCGTCGGAGAGGCCGGACCGCCCCGGGGGCGGGATCTGCGCTACTTCGACGACGACACGGCCACCGTCGGCTACCTCTCGGTGCCCGAGGGTGACGGGCCCTTCCCCGCCCTGATCCTCGTCCACGAGTGGAACGGGCTCGTGGATCGGGTCCGGCAGATGGCCGACGCCATGGCCGCCGAAGGCTACGTCTCCCTGGCGGTCGACCTCTACGGCGGGCGCACCGGCTCGAGCCGGGAGGAGAACATGGCCCTGGTCCGTGAGGTCCGGAGCGACCAGGAGTCGATGATCGCCAACCTGAACGCGGCGCTGAGCTTCCTGAAGAGCCGGGACGACGTCACCGGCCGGGTGGCGGCGATGGGGTGGTGCTTCGGCGGGGGGGTCGCTCTGACCTTCGCCCTGGACGGGGAGAACCACGAGGGGACGGCGATCTTCTACGGCCAGCTCGTGGACGACCCCGACCGGCTGGCCCGGATCGACCACCGGGTCTACGGGACCTTCGCCGAGCTCGACGACGGGATCCCGCCCGACGCGGTGCGGAGCTTCGAGGCGGCGCTGCGGGACGCCGGGGTGCCCAACGACGTCCACATCTACGACGGGGTGAACCACGGCTTCTGGCTCCGGGTCGACGAGGACCCCGAAGCCCGACGCGCCCCGGCCCTGGACGCCTGGAACCGACTGAAGGCTTACCTGACCGAGGTTCTCGGCTAGCGGCTCAGACCCAGCCCTGCGAGCGGAAGTCCCGGAGCGCTTCGGCCCAGCGCTGCATCTGCTCCGGTGTGCCCATGGAGACCCGGTTCCGGTTCCGGAAGGGCGGGAAGGGCCGTCCGACCCGGAGCCCGGCCTGCTCCATCCGGGCCCGGTAGCGGCTCACGTCGCCCTTGATCTCGTGCATGACGAAGTTCGTGTGGGAATCCATGTACGAGAGGCCGAGCTCGTCCAGCGTGTCGTAGACGACGCGCTGGGCCCGGGCGTTGGTCTCCAGGCTGCGCCGCATGAACTCCTCGTCCTTCAACGACGCCTCGGCGGCCACCGCCCCCAGGTGGTTCGGATTGGTGGAGGTGGCGAAGGCGTCGATCGCCGACGCCGTGGCCGGGGCGGCCAGGGCGTACCCGACCCGGATCCCGGCCATCCCGAAGACCTTGGAGAAGGTCCGGGTCACGACCGTGTTCGGGTGGTCCATGGCCCAGCGGTCCAGGGTCTCGTAATCGGGATGGTCGACGAACTCGTAGTACGCCTCGTCCACCAGGAACTTGTGCCGGGGCGCGCTCTCGATCCACGCCTTCACGTCGGCGGTGGCGGTGAGGGTGCCCGTGGGGTTGTTGGGGTTGCAGATGTAGACCAGGGCCCCGTCGGGATCCCGGTCCGCCTCCCGCTTCATGGCGTCCAGGTCGTGGGCCCAGTTCCCTTCCAGCAGGGGCACCCGGACGAGCTCGACGCCGTCGAAGACCCGGGAGTACCGGTCCACGTCCTCGAAGGTGGGGTCGGCCACGACCACCCGGACCCGGTCCCGGTTGGCGGTCCACGCCTGGACGGCCATGCGGACCACCTCGGTCGAGCCGGCGCCCAGGACCACGTTCTCGGGAGAGAGCCCGTGGCGGTCGGCCACGGCCCGGGCCAGGGACCCGTTGGACTGTCCGGGATAGCGGTTCGCCCGGCCGAAGCCGTCGACGATGGCCTGCTTCGCCATCTCCGAGATCCCCAGGGGGTTCTCGTTCGAGGAGATCCGGATGAGGTCGGCGGCTCCCTCCTCGCCCGGAATGCCGAGCCGGGTTCGCTCGCCTCCGGTGAGATCGAGGAGAGGAAGGACGGCGGGGGCGCCGGCCGCGGCGGCCCCGAACCGAAGGAAGTCGCGTCGCTTCATTGCTGCCTCCGACGTGGAGTGAGGCCAGGTCGCTCACAGTCAACTTGACGGGCGAGCGGTCGAGCCGCCAGGGGCGGCGTCGCCTCCCGGTGCCGTGGGCGCTCGCTGTCCCCGAGCGGTATTCCCGTCAGCCGGGGGTCACGTCCCGGAGCTCCCCTCGGCGGCTCCGTAGTGGATCGCGTTGAAGAGCAGCGGGAAGGTCCCGTGGGACTGGCCCCGGAAGGTGATCTTGGGTCCGAAGAGGAAGAGCCGACCGTCGCCGACCCGGGCCTCGAGCATGGTGGTGCCGTTCTTCAGGCGCTCCTGCCCCCACGCCCAGCCGCTCCGGAGCGGCTCGTCGTGGTCGAACCAGCCGATCCGCTTCACGCCCCTCCTGAGGGCGCCCGGCTCCAGGCCGAACACCGGGCTCCGGCTGAAGAGGACGTTCGCCCGCTCTCCGAGCCCGTGGGTCACCGGCGAGGTGTGCTCGAGCTTCAGGTCAAGGACCGAGCCGGGGACGTAGTAGACGTCGGAATCCAGGGGCTCGCCGGCGTCGTTCACGAGCCAGTTCCGGATCGGCAGCTCCGCGTGGTAGCCCAGGCTGGTGGAGCTGCCGACCGTGATCACGGTCCCTCCGGTCCGGAGGAACTCCAGGATCCGGGGCACGGTGTTCTCGACGGTGACCTCTCCCAGGCGGTCGCGCCACCGCTCGGGGACGTCCTCCGCGTCCGGCATGCCGAAGAAGCGGCGCCCCCCGTTGTCGGTCATGGGAATCGCGCCGTCCGGGAAGATCAGGACGTCGAACTTCGCCCGAAGGTTCCCGGCGTCGAGCTCCTTCGCGAAGACGAGCTCGTAGGAGAAGCCGAAGCTCTCCAGGACGAAGCGTGTCCACCCCGATGCCATGGAGCCCCCGTACTCGTCCCAGAGCCCGATCCGGGGTGCCCGGAGGCCGAGGGCGTCCTCGCCCGGGGCCGAGGCGACGCCCCGGAAGTCGAGCCCCACCTCCCGGGCCACGTCGTCCAGCGTCTGCCGGACTCCGTCCCCCGCCGGGATGTAGAAGGCGCCGGCGCCGAGCTCCGGGGCGGCCGGAGCCGGCTCACGGAGCCAGCGAACGTCGTGGCCCTCGTCCAGGAGCCGGTTCACGGCCACGAAAGCGTCGTTCACCCGGTGGTCCAGGAGCCAGCCCGCGGCGTCGGCGGGCCCGGAGACGCTTCCGGCGTCCGGCTCCGCCAGCCAGTCCACGGGCTCGAAGGGCCCGTCGAAGCCATCCCGGATCCGGTCCACCTCCACATCCATCTGATAGGCGAGGGTCCAGCCGGCGTTGTCGTAGGGCGCGATCGGCGGCCCTCCGGGGTAGGCGAAGTCGTCCGGGTGGTTCTGGGGCTCGAACATGTCCAGGATGTGCGGCCGGAAGGCCTGATCCGTCTTCACCACGAAGGAGCCTTCCGGATATCGCTCGCCTGCCACCTCGAAGTCGGACGTGGCCCGGAGCACCTCCACCCCGTTCTTGAGCAGGGCGTTCATGAACTTCGCCGCCGTGTTGAAGTCGGGCTGGTCCGAGGGGAGGATGTAGCCCCGGGGATCCCGGTCGGCGGGCGCCTTCAGGAACTCCTCGTACTCGTCCACCGTGGCCCGGGCGTCCTGGCTCCCCAGCACCTCACCGGCCCGCTCGATCTCGTCGGGAATCACCGTCCAGGAGTCCCGGCTCCCCCGCTCGATCGAGTTGGTGGACATCCGCCAGGCGTTGAAGAGGAGGATGTCTCCGTTCCGGGAGGCGTAGTCGAGGACCGCCCAGTTCGCCGTCTGGGAGTACTCCACCGACTGACGGAAATGCCACGTCTCGGTGGGCTCCACCGGGAGCGGAAGGTCGTTGTGGGTGATCTGCCGGTCGGGAACGAAGGGGATCTGGATCGGGTTCGGATGGCCCCGGGTCTCGGTGAGGAGGCCGATCATGTTGTGGAAGTACGGGGTGGTCCGGAGCCCGCCGTTCCACCAGGTGGAGTAGCTGGCGCCGGAGAGCATCGTCGTGCCCCCCTTCCCTTCCCGGACGAAGCGGTGGTGCATGGCCGAGCCGACCTGGAGGAGGCTGGTCAGGATCATCGGGTCCAGGTTGTGGTTCGGCGGTCCCCGGAACGGCGGGGCGAACATGATCGTGCCCGTCGGGCCGGTCTGGTGGTGATTGTACATGATCTGCGGGAACCACTCCCGGTAGGCCACCCGGTTCATGTTGGTGGTCTCCGAGAGGTTCGCCATGTAGAAGTCCCGGTTGTTGTCGTGCCCCGCGTACTTCTGATAGAGGACCGGCACGTGCGCCGACGACCGAGCCTCGGGCTCGTCCCGTCGCATGTACCAGTCGGCCACCAGGTCGTGGCCGTCCGGGTTCGCGTGGACGGCCAGGACCACGACGTCGTCCAGGATCCGCGTGGTCTCCTCGTCGTCGCGGGTGACCAGGCGGTAGACCATCTCGACGAGCTGCTGGGCGCCCAGCACCTCGGTGGCGTGGAGGCCGCCGTCGATCCAGACGATCGGCTTGCCCTCCTCCGAGAGGCGTCGGGCCTCGCTCTCCGGGACGCCCCGGGCCCAGGTGAGCCGCCGGGAGATCTCCTTGTAGCGCTCCAGGTTCCCGTGATTCTCCGGCGAGGTGACGATGCCCATGAGCTGGGGGCGGCCCTCGGCGGTGGTTCCGATCGTGTCCAGGACCATCCGGTCGGAGCGCTCGGCCAGGATCTCCCAGTAGACCATGAGCTCCTGGTAGTTGGCCAGGTGGTAGTCGGCGCCCATCTGGAAGCCGAACTGCTCCTCGGGCGACGGAATGGGCTCCTGGGCCTCCAGGGCCGGCGCGGCCCCGAAGACGAGGACGAAGAGGATCGCCAGGAATCGGAATCGGGGACGCTGCATGGACGCCTTCGCTCCTGCTACGGGCCGGGAAGAGGGTGGAAGGTCAGAGTCTCGGGTCCGGGAGCGGTCGCGTCAAGCGACGGGGCCGCCCCCCCGGCGCCGGACCTCTGCCGTTGTTTCGGAGTAGCCGATCCATTAGCCTGGAGTCTGTGATCGAAACCCACCACACGAGGGGTGCACCTATATGGGCAAGCACGAATACACGACGCTCGACCGGGCTCGAGACGAGCTCTTCAGCCACATCCAACGGTGCGACGTTCTCGACGCCCGGGACGAGCACCAGAAGGAGTGGCTCGAGGAGACGATGGAGTTCATGACGGAGCGGTACCCGGACCTGACGCAGCTTCAGCTCGCCCAGCTCGAGGCGATGGGCCGCCGCTACATCCGGCCCGCGATCCCCCACGGGAGCGGCGCGAACGAGCTCACGCGGACCAAGTGGAAGGACGAGGAGAACGAAGCGCCGGTCGAGGACGTGGAGATCGAAGCCGCCGACGAGGCCGAGATCGAGGCCGCCGACGAGGTGACCGAGAAAGCCGACGAAGAGGCGGAGATCGAAGCCGCCTGACCTTCGCCGACCCGGCTCGCGCCGGACGACCCGCGAACGACGGGCCCACCCCTCTCCGGGTGGGCCCGTCGTCGTGTAGAAGCCTGTAGTGCTTCAACAGGCTTCCAGGGTGGTGAAACCCACCGTCCGGGGTGCGGGTACTGCCGGAGCGGACGGGCCCGACCAGACGGGAACGGCCACGACAGCGCGCGCTCGAAATTCATATGCGGGAGGATCGATGGCGGTACGGACGGCAAATGCGGAGTGGAAGGGCGACCTCGAGGGCGGATCCGGCACGCTGCGCTCCGAGAGCGGAGCCCTCGACGGGGCCTACTCCTTCGCTTCCAGGTTCCAGGAGGGCGACGGTACGAACCCCGAGGAGCTGATCGGCGCGGCTCACGCCGGGTGCTTCTCCATGGCCCTCTCCAACGAGCTCGACCAGGCGGGCTTCACACCCCGGAGGGTCGGGACCACCGCCCGGGTACACCTGGGAAGCGACGACGCGGGTCCCGCGGTGACGAAGATCGAGCTCGTCTGCGAGGCCGACGTGCCGGGGATCGACGACGAAACCTTCCAGGAGATCGCCGAGGGCGCGAAGGAAGGCTGCCCGATCTCCGTGGCCCTCTCGGCCACGCCGATCTTCCTGGAGGCTCGCCTGACCTCCTGACCACGAGCTCCCCGGTCGCATTCCTCGGCGATCGTCCCCCCCGGCCCCTCCGCAGGGCCCCGGGGGGGCTCTCTTGTTGGACATATTTGCCATTTTTCCTCAACATTCAGGGGGGATCGTGTGTCCGTGCAGGGTGAGGGCGATTCCCTTTCCTGACATGCCTACGACGAGGACGGTCCGGTGGAGGAGCACGACCAGGAGATCAAGGCCCGGATGAACCAGCGGCTGAGCCAGCTCCGCTGGTCGCTGGTGGACCTCGCCGAGGCCACGGAGGCTAGCTACCGGAACGTCCACCGGTGGGTCCGGGAAGACGTGAAGGTTCCCGCCCACTTCGTCACCCGCTTCGCCGAGGTGGTCCCGGTGAACAGCCAGTGGCTCCTCACCGGCGAGGGAACGCCGGACCCGGTGAAGGAGTCGGTGGCGAAGAAGGCGCTGGAGAGGATCGCCCACGTGCTGGAGTCCGTCCGGCTCACCTCCTCCACCGGCGTGCTGGCCGAGAGCGTGATTCAGAGCTCGGTGGACGGCATCCTGGCCTTCGACCAGGAGTACCGCTACACCCTCTGGAACCCGGCCATGGAGGAGCTCACCGGCGTGGACGCCATGGCCGTGCTCGGGAAGGTGGCCTTCGACGTCTTCCCCTTCCTGAAGGAGATCGGAGAGGACGAGTTCTTCCGGGCGGCGCTCGACGGAGAGACCGCCACCGCCGTGGACCGGCGCTACACGATTCCCGAGAGCGGCCGCTCCGGCTGGTACGAAGGCCACTACTCGCCGCTCCGGGACCCCTCCGGGGAGATCGTGGGTGGACTCTGCGTGGTCCGGGACGTGACAGAGCGAAAGGAGCGGATCGAGAAGCTGAAGGAGAGCGAGGAGCGGTACCGGCGACTCCTGGAGCTGAACCCGGACCCGGTCCTCGTCCAGGTGGGCGACGAGATCGTCTACGCGAATCGGGCGCTGGAGGAGCTCCTGGCCTGTCCCGAGGGCGAGGAGCTGGTGGGGCGCTCGATCGCCGAACTCATCCCGGAGCAGGAGTGGGACTGGCGCCGGTCGGTGATCCGGGAGATCGAGGAGGGCAGCCGGACCGGCCCCCTGGACCGGACCCTGGTCCGCTGCGACGGGACGACCGTGGACGTGGTGGTCCGGGCCGTGGGGGTGACCCTGGAGGGCGACTCGGGGACCCAGGCGGTGATCCGGAGGGTCGGGGACGACTGACGCCCCCGTCCCCTTGTCACCCCTCCGGGCTCCCGGCCGCGCCCCGGCGGCGGACCGTCGCCTCCAGGAGAGCGACGGCCTCGCCCACCTCCAGCCGCCCCACGTTCAGGATCACGTGGTAGAGGTCGGGGTCGGTCCAGTCCCGCCCGTAGTGGTGCTGCAGGTACTCCTTCCGGGCGGCGTCGCCCATGACGACCTCTTCCCGGGCCTCCTCCACTTCGAAGCCCCGCTCCGTGGCCAGCCGACGGGCCCGGACGTCCCTGGGCGCCACGATGCGGGCGTGGAGGGCGTCGTCGCGATCTCCGAAGAGGCACTGGGCGCCGTGTCCGACCAGGATCACGGGCCCGAGTCGCACCGCTTCCCGGAGCACGGCCTCGCAGAGCACACGTACGGTTTCGTCGTCGACCCGGGACGGCGGGAATGGCGGGGGCACGAGCTCCGGAAAGGCCCCGGCGAGGTGGATCCCGACCCGCTCCACCAGGCCCCGGACCCGCTCGTCCCGCTCGGCCAGGTCCTCTTCGCTCATCCGGAGCTCGGCGGCGATCTTCCGCACGACCTCCCGTCCCACGACCCGCCAGCCCAGGCGCTCGCCGAGCTTCCGGGCGAGCGCTTCGCCGCCGGCACCGAACTGCCGGGAGACCGTCAGTATGCGAACGGGGACGTGTCCGGGCACCGGGCGCCTCCGGGATCCACGACTCGAGGAATGTCCTGGAGACTAGGAGGGGCGCCGGAGTTTGGCCAGCGCCGACAGCTTCCGCCCGAGACCCGGGTCGGGTTGTCCCCGAATGCCGCCTGGACGATCTTTCCGCCCACATGACCAAGCTCGTCTGGGTCCTGGCGCTCTCGCTGGGGACGTCCTTCCTCTGCTCGATCCTCGAGGCCGTCCTCCTCTCGATCACCCGCTCCTACACCGAAGCCCTGGCGGAGCGGGGCCACAGGGCGGGGCAGATCCTCAAGCGCTTCCAGCAGCAGATCGACGAGCCGATCGCGGCGATCCTCACGCTGAACACGGTGGCCCACACCGTGGGAGCCGCCCTGGGGGGCGCCCTGGCCCTGGAGGTCTTCGGCAACGAGTGGGTCGGCCTCTTCTCGGCCGTGCTCACCGTGGTCATCCTCCTCTTCAGCGAGATCCTTCCCAAGACCATCGGCGCCAGCTTCTGGCAGACGCTGGCGCCGACGGCCGCCTACGTTCTCCAGGGGATGGTGATGGTCATGAAGCCCGCCATCGTCCCCCTCTCCTGGTTCAACCGGCTGATCGGACCCCGACAGACAGACCGGCCGACCGTGAGCCGGGCCGAGCTCGAGGTGCTGGCCCGCATCGGCCGGCGAGAGGGAACGCTGGACGAGTCGGAGTGGAAGGTCGTGACCAACGTGATCAACCTCGACCAGGTCAGCGTCGGCGAGGTGATGACGCCCCGGACCGACATGGTCGCCGTCCCGGTGGACGCCACCGTGGACGAGGCGAAGTCGCTCATGCTCGATCACGGCCACCTCCGGCTTCCGGTCTACGAGGAGACCCTGGACCAGATCATCGGCATCCTCCTGGCCCGGGACCTGTGGGAAGCGGACCGCCGGGGCGTGAGCCACATCGAGGAGCTGGTCCGGCCGGCGGTCTTCTCCCCGACCTCCAAGGCCGTCGAGGACCTGATTCCCGAGCTGCGCAGCCAGCGCATGAAGATGGCGATCATCGTCGACGAGTTCGGGGGCACGGCCGGCCTGGCCACCCTGGAAGACCTCATCGAGGAGATCATCGGCGAGATCCAGGACGAGCACGAGGCCGACGAGCCGGAGAGCTTCCGTCCCCAGGAGGACGGCGCGGTCCGGATCTGGGGGGCGGTGCCCGTCCGGGAGGTGAACGAGCGTCTCGGGCTCGAGCTCCCGGACGACCAGCACGACACGATCGGGGGCTACGTCTTCGGCGAGCTGAACCGGATCGGCCGGGTCGGGGACACCGTGGACGTGGACGAAGGATCGCTCCGGATCGTGGACATGCAGGGCCGCCGGATCGAGTACCTGGTCTACCAGCCCGCCGGCGACGTCCGGGACCAGGCGTAGCACCAACCCGAGCGCTCGACACCCATCTCGAGGAGCCAACGCGTCCGATGTCCCACCACCGATACCTGATCGTGGGCGGAGGGATGACCGCCGACGCCGCCGTCCGAGGAATCCGGAGCGCGGACGAGGAGGGCTCCATCGGGGTCGTGGGCGAGGAGCCCCACCCTCCCTACGACCGTCCGCCCCTCTCGAAGGGCCTCTGGAAAGGCGGCGACGAGGAGCGGATCTGGCGGGGTACGGACGAGCTGAAGGGGGTGAAGCTCCACCTCGAGCGACGGATCGAGCGGATCGACCGGGAGGAACGGACCGCCACCGACGAGCGGGGCACGGTCTACTCGTACGAAAAGCTTCTCCTGGCCACCGGGGGCTCGCCCCGGACGCTGGACGACGCCCCGCCCCAGGTGAACTACTTCCGGAGCTATGAGGACTACCGGAACCTCCGGGCGGCGGCGGACGCCGGGGCCCGCTTCGCGGTCATCGGCGGCGGCTTCATCGGCTCCGAGGTCGCCGCCGCGCTCGCCATGAACGATCGGGAGGTCGTCCTCCTCTTCCCCGAGGAGGGGATCTGTGGCCGGGTGCTGCCCCGGGAGCTTTCCCTGCGCCTGAACGATCGCTATCGGGACGAAGGCGTGGACGTGCGGCCGGGCTCGATGGTGGCGTCGGTGCAGAAGAGCGGCTCCGAGTTCCTCGTGGCCGTGGAGGAGAGCGAGGAACGGGCGATCCGGGTGGACGCCGTCGTCGGGGGGCTGGGCATCGTCCCGAACACGACCCTGGCCGAGGCCGCGGAGCTCGAGGTGGACGACGGGATCGCCGTGAACGCCGCCTTCCGGACCGACGACCCCCACATCTGGGCCGCCGGCGACGTGGCGGCGTACTGGAGCCCGGTCCTGGGCAAGCGGGTCCGGGTGGAGCACGAAGACCACGCCAACGGCTCGGGGATGGTGGCCGGCAGGAGCATGGCCGGCGAGGAGGTCGAGTACGACCACATCCCCCTCTTCTACTCCGACCTCTTCGACGTCAGCTACGAGGCAGTGGGAGAGCTCGATCCGTCCGAGACCGAGACGGTCGCCGCGTGGGACGAGCCCGGGGAGCGGGGCGTCGTCTACTACCACCGGGGAGGCCGCGTCCAGGGCGTCCTCCTCTGGAATCTCCGGGGCAAGGTCCGGGACGCCCGGAAGGTGATGCGCGATCGGACGTTCCACGACGCCGAGGAGATGCGGCGGCTGATCGAGCTGGAGAGTAGGGTCCCCGGTGGGTCCTAGAAAAACCCCTCCGGCGGCCTCGGCCGATATGTCTCCACGTCTGCGTCGGCACCCAGCTCCTCGCCCCGGGCCGCCCGCATGAACGCGTCCACCCACCAGTGGATGTCGGCACCCCTGATCTGCTCCCGCATCGATTCCATGCGGCGCTTCCGTTCCTCGTCGGGCATGGTGGCGGCCCGGTGGATCGTCTCGGCCACGCCCTCCACGTCGTAGGGGTTCACCAGGAGGGCGTCGTCCTGGAGCTGGGCCGTGGCTCCAGCGTACTCCGAGAGGATCAGCACCCCCTCTCCCTCCAGGCTGGTGGCGCAGTACTCCTTGGCCACCAGGTTCATGCCGTCCTTGAGCGGGGTGACCAGGGCGATCGCCGCCGCCCGGTAGTGGGCCAGGAGCTCCGGCTTGTCCCAGCGGCCGTACTGGTAATGGATCGGGACCCGTCCGGAGCCGGTGAACTCGCCCTGGATCTCGCCGACGAGCTGCTCGATCTCCCGCTTCATCCGGTGGTATTCCGGGATGTCTTCCCGGGACGGGACGACGAGCTGGACCAGCGTCAGGCGCTCCCGGAGCGACGGGTACCGCTGCAGGGCCAGTCGGTAGCCACGGAGCTTGTGGGGGATCCCCTTCGAGTAGTCGAGGCGGTCGACGCCGAGGATGACCTGACGGTTCGAGAACTCGGTCCTCAGCCCGGCCACCCGCTCCGAGACCTCCATGCTCGAGCCCACCCCGGCGAACTCCTCGAAGTCGATGGAGACCGGGAAGACCCCGACGCCCACCTCCCGGTCCCGGAGGTGGACCGTCCCGACCCGGCCCGCCGCGTCCAGCCGCGAGCCGGGCACCAGGCGGTCCACGCAGTCGAGAAAGTTGCGCCGGTCCCGGGCCGACTGGAATCCCACGAGATCGAAGTGGAGGAGCGAGTTCAGGATCGTGAAGCGCCAGGGGAGCTTCTCGAAGAGGTCCGGCGGAGGGAACGGGATGTGGAGGAAGAAGCCGGTGCGCTGCTCCACGTCCCGGGCCCTCAGCTCCCGGGCGACCGCCATGAGGTGGTAGTCGTGGACCCAGATGAAGTCGCCGTCCCGGGCCTCTTCCGCCAGGGCGTCGGCGAACTTCTCGTTCACCCGCCGGTAGGTGGCCCAGAAGCCCGGGTCGAAGTTGCACTGGCTCTGGAAGTCGTGGAAGAGCGGCCAGATGATCTGGTTCGAGAAGCCCAGGTAGAAGTCGTCCCGCTCCCGGGGGGTGAGGTGGACCGGTGCGATCCGGTAGCCGGTGGTCTCCCGGGCGTCGGCGAGCACCTCTTCCATCTCTTCCTCGTCCATGTCCGCGGTTCCAGGCCAGCCGACCCAGACGCCTCCCTCCTTGCGGACCACCGGCTCGACGGCGGTGACCAGACCTCCGGAGCCCGGCTCGATGTGCCACTCCTCGCCCTCGGTGTCCTGGGTCAGGACGACCGGGAGACGGTTCGACGCCACGATCAGGCGACCTTCGTCGCTCATCGGGGTCACGGCGTGACCTCGCCGTCGCCTCCCACGACGTGAACGGTCCGGGTCGGGAAGGCGAACTCGATGCCCCGCTCCCGGAAGCGCCGCACCAGGGCCAGGTTGATCGCCTCCTGGGTGTCCATGTAGACGGCGTAGT
>CAZMPV010000006.1:0-2095 GCA_964567985.1 uncultured Gemmatimonadaceae bacterium | reverse complement strand
CGCCGCACCAGGGCCAGGTTGATCGCCTCCTGGGTGTCCATGTAGACGGCGTAGTCGGGCACCAGCATGTAGTAGACGGTCTCGAAGTTCAGGGCCGAATCCCCGAAGCCCTTGAAGTGGGAGCGGTCGAAGCGGGTCTCGTCGAGCCCCTCGACGATCTCCCTCGCCATCTCCGGAATCGCCTCCAGCTCCTCCTCCGGCGTGTCGTACGTCACCCCGAAGGTGAAGACGATCCGCCGCTCGTCCATCCGCTTGTAGTTCCGGATCCGGCTGTCGAGGAGGTCCGAGTTGGAGAAGACGAGCTGCTCGCCGCCCAGCGAGCGGACCCGGGTCGTCTTCAGGCCCACGTGCTCCACGGTGCCCATGTAGTCGCCGATGATGATGAAGTCACCTACGACGAACGGCTTGTCCAGGACGATGGAGAGCGACGCGAAGAGGTCGCTGAGGATGTTCTGGACGGCCAGGGCGACCGCGATCCCCCCGATCCCCAGCGTCCCGATCAAGGTGGTGACCTCGATCCCGAGGTTCTGGAGGATCAGGAGCAGGAAGACCGACCAGACCACGAGCCGGGCGATGAAGCCCAGGGCCCCCATCGCCGTCGCCGCTCCCGGATCGAGCTCGACCTGCCGGGAGCGGTAGCGCTCGAGGAAGTGGTTCACCACGCCGGTGCACCAGAGCGCCCCCTGGACCAGGAGCCCGATCACCAGGATGGCGCGGATCCAGCGGTCCACGGTGGGCGAGAGCTGGAGGCTCAGCGAACCGGCCCAGACGCCCACCAGCAGGACGAAGAGGAACTTCGTCTTGGCCAATAGCTCCGTCACCAGGTCGTCGAGGTCGGTGGCCGTGCGGCGGGAGAGGGCCTCCATCCGCCCCACGAGGAGACGGCCCAGGAGCCATACGAGGACCATGGCGCCCGCCCCGATCCCGGCGGCGGCGGCCCACTCCGTGACGCTGTTGCCCAGGAGTACGGTGTTCACAGGTCTCCTTCCCGGGTGAGGTCGATGCGCTGTCCGCTTCCGTTCCGGAGGGAGTAGACCACGGTCAGGTGCTCCCGGAGCAGCCGGGTGATCAGGAAGTTCTCCCTCACGAAGGTCCGCGCCCGCTCACCCATCCGGTCCCGCTTCTCCGGGTCGTGGAGGATCTCCCGGATCCGGAGCGCGGCGCCCTCCGGTGAGTTGACCAGGTAGCCGGTCTCGCCGTCGGTGATCTGGAGCCGGATGCCGCCGGTGTTTCCGCCGATGACCGGATGCCCCTTCCAGAGCCCCTCGGTCACCGTGAGCCCGAAGCCCTCCCGGATCGACTTCTGGATGACGATGTCCGCCATCCGCTGGAGCGCGTTGATCGTCGTGTGGGCGTCGGGGGGCAGAAGGAGGACGTGGACGTCCGGGTCGCCCTCGGAAGCCAGCCGGACGTCTTCCAGGACCTCTTCGCCCTCGGGGTCGTCGGTGGCCGTGCCCCCGGCCAGGACGAGCTGGATCTCCGGGTAGAACTTCTTGGCCAGGTGGTACGCCCGGATGACCCCCACCGGGTCCTTGAAACGGTCGAAGCGCGAGACCTGGAGGAGGATCGGCCGGTCCGGGTCCAGGCCGTGCTCCACCCGTACGTCCTCGATCGTCTCCGGGTCGAGGGGCCGGTTTTTCTCGCTCAGGGGGTCGATACAGGGAGGGATCAGGTACTGTCTGTTCGGCAGCGGCTTGGCGAAATCGGCCAGGGAGAAGATGCTCGCGTCGTAGTCGGTGACCTGCTCCCGGACGTAGCGCCAGACCGGCCGGTGGGGTTGGCTCAGATCGATGTGGCAGCGCCAGATCCAGATCCCCTCCCGGTCCGGGAAGTGCTGGAGGAGCGCCGCCGGCTGGGGGTCGTGGATGAAGACGACGTCCGCCTCCCGGAGGGTCTCGCCGAGCTCCTCTGCGTTCCGGGCGTTGGTCTCCTGGTAGGTGTCGAGGAGCGCCTCGGGGATGTCCACGGGGTCGCCCTGAAGGGCGTTGTGCATCCCTTTGGTGCAACGGTAAAAGTCATCGCCCCCTTTTACGACCTCCCACGAGACGTCGAGGCCGAGCTCCTCGGTCAGGGGAACGAGCTTGTGGAGGATCTC
>CAZMPV010000005.1:11174-21576 GCA_964567985.1 uncultured Gemmatimonadaceae bacterium | reverse complement strand
GTGGACGGGGCCCACATCCGCACCCTGCTCCTGACCTTCTTCTTCCGCCAGATGCGGGAGCTGATCGAGGAGGGCTACATCTACATCGCCCAGCCGCCCCTCTACCGGATCCAGAAGGGGAGCAAGGAGCGCTACGCCTACACCGAGGAGGAGCGGGACGAGTACGTGAACCGGCTCACCAACGGCGAGGGCAGGAGCGCCCGGGGGCTGAACATCCAGCGCTACAAGGGCCTGGGCGAGATGAACCCGGACCAGCTCTGGAAGACCACCATGGATCCCGAGTCCCGGACGATCCTCCAGGTGACCATGGAGAGCGCCACCGAGGCCGCCGACCTCTTCGACCGTCTCATGGGCGACGCCGTCCAGCCCCGGCGCGAGTTCATCGAGAAGAACGCCAAGTACGTGAAGAATCTGGATGTCTGACGGGGAATCGGGCGGCTCCGCCCGACCCCCCTCGTCGATCTGGCTCCGCCTCGAGGGCGGAGCGGCGTTGACCGGCGCCCTGATCCTCTACGGGGGCACCGAGGAGAGCTGGCTGCTCTTCGCGCTCCTGGCCCTGGCGCCGGACCTCTCGCTGCTCGCCTACCTCGTCGGGCCGGTGGCCGGCCGGCGGGCCTACAACGCGGTCCACACTTACGTCGGTCCGGTCCTGCTGGGCGTCTTCGGACCGATCGCCTGGGGCTCGACCCTCCCCGCGTCGGTGGCCCTGGTCTGGGGCGCCCACGTGGCCGCCGACCGGCTCCTGGGATTCGGCCTCAAGACCACGGACGACTTCAAGGACACCCACCTGGGGCGGATCGGGGGCTGAGAGGGGCGCGCGTCTCCCCGGGATCTTCCGGGCTGGCGGGACGTCGCGGAGCGTGACCCTCGCTGCGGTGTACGCATGCGAGAAGCCGTCGCGGGCGCCTCTCCGGTGAGCCCGCCGCCCCGATTTACGGCCGGAGCGGACCTCCGAACCGATGCTGACCGTCGCCGTCCTCCTCGCCCTGGTCGCCCTCCGCTGGGGCCTCCTCCTGGCCGGGGCCGCCCTCGTCATTCCCCGGGTCGATGAGTGCCCGGCCTGCTTCTCGGAGACGGTCCCGGTGCGCCGCCGGTGGCTCCGGGCGCTCCTTCCGCGGCTCGAATGGCGCTGGTGCGTGACCTGCGGGTGGGAGGGACCGTCCAGCACGGAGGGGAGCGAGCTCGTGCCCGGCCCGTCCCTCCGGCTCAGAGCGAGGCGGTCAGGCGCAGGCCCAGCAGGAGGGCACTCTTCCGGCGGGGATCCGTTCCCGGGTCGATGATCCACTGGAGGTCCGGCTGGATCTCCAGGTGGGAGCCGACCCGGATCCGGTAGGTCAGCTCCATGGCGGTCTCGGCGCTCGAGACCGGCTCGCCGCGCCGCCGCAGCGAGCGCTCGAAGGCTTCGCCGTTGTGACCGACGGCCACCCCGAGGCCCGCGACGTCGGCGTCCCGTCCGGGCAGGAGCCCCCTGTAGGTGAGGCCCCCTCCGGTGTAGGCGTCGAAGCGGTTGGTGCGGCCGTCGGCCATGCCGACCCGGACGAAGAGGCCGAGGGGCCGGGAGGCGCCCGGGGGTCCGACTCCGGGACGGAGCTCCGCCAGGAGATAGGCGCCGGGGTGCCCGGAGACCCGACCCGGGCCCTCGACCCGCTCGCTCCGGCGTCTGTACTGCCAGACGCCCGCGGCGAGCCGCCAGGGGATTCCGGTGTGGACGTGGCCGCGGCCGAGCCGCGGATTCCCCCGGCGGCTCGCCGGCTCCGCGTGCTTCAGGAACCCCACCTCGGCGGCCCAGAGGACTCCGTCCTCTTCCGAGAGCTGAATCGCCGTCGTGCCGGGATCGTCCGGGTCGCCCGGCACCCCGTCGAGGACGGCGCCCTGGAGGTAGAGCTGGTGGCCCGGATGCCACTGGATCCGCGCCCCCAGGGAAGTCGCGGGGAAGATCGACGGCCCGTTCACCCCGCTGTTCCCGAACTCGGCCCCGATGCCGAAGGAGCTGTTCAGGAAGAGGAGCGCCTCCTCGGTGACGTCGAACTCGGAGTTCACGTCGTAGAGGCCCGCGAGGAGGGAGAGGTCGGGCCCGGGGAAGTTCTTCTGGATCCAGGCCTCATAGAGGCGCACCCCGTCCGGGGCCTCGATGTTGCTGGCCACCTGGGCGTCGCCGGTGAGGCCCGTCGGCCGGGCGCCGTGAGTGGCGAGCCCGTGGAGGAAGAGGCTGGTGCCCGACAGGCCCAGGAGGCGGTGCAGGTCGAGGCGCGCGGTCAGGTCCAGCTTGCCCAGACCGACGGCACCGGTCCGCACGCCGCCCCGGACGTTGGCCATGACGTCCAGGGTGTAGCCCCCGCCGATCCGGACGGGCGAGGCGCCCCCGGCCTGGACGGCCCGGAGGTCTCCGGCGGCTCCGGCCAGGAGGAGGCCGGCGGCCAGGAGGGTCCCGAGGCGACGGTCCATGACCCGTCCTTCCCGGTCTCTACATTCCGCCCCCGGGTCGACTCGGCACCTCGACGGGCTCCCTCACCGGCGAGAGCACGTTCGCCTGACCGAGGCTGCTGCTGAGGTCGGCGATCTCGGTCCGGACGAAGTCGTTGAAGTCGCGGACGGCGTCCATGCCCTCGCTCCAGACCCGGTCCATGGTGAACCGCTGCATCTCGGTCGGCGGGCTGCTCGCGTCGTCCAGGTCGCCGAGGACGTCGCCGGCGTCGTCCCGCCAGTCGTCGAGCTCGTCGGCCAGGGAGTCGGCCCGCTGGGCCAGGGAATCGACCCGGGCCCGCATGTCGGCGGATCCCTCGTCGTCGCCCATCATCTCCCGGACCTCCTCCAGGCGACCGGCCAGCTCCTCGGCGGCCTCGGTGGCCTCGTGGAGCGGCTTCACCGCGGCGTACATGCTCATCATGGCGTCCTGGCGCGCTTGCCGGTCGGCTCGGGCGATCCGGGCCCGGGGGTCGGCCTCCACCGTCACGTCGGTGGTCCGGGTCTCACCTCCGGCCTCCAGGCGGACGGTATACGTGCCGGGCACGACCTTCGGGCCGTCCGGCGGCCCGCCGAAGGGGCTCTCCGTCTCCTCGGTGTAGGGAGCGGGATAGCGAAGGTCCCAGACCACCTGGTGCATGCCCTCGCCGGCCGGACCGTCCAGGCTCCGGATCTCCTCCGTCCCGTCGAGGACGGTGAGGGAGACCTTCGCGTCCTCGCCCTCCGACGCGGACCCGGAGCCCAGGTAGTAGCGGATCATGGCGCCCCGGGGCGGATTCTCGCCGGCCCAGGCGCCGGCGTTGAAGCCGTCGAAGTCGTGCTCGTTGATCGTGCGGGCCGCCTGGACGGGGAAGAGATACGTCCCGTCGGCCATCGCCTCGGCGAGCATCTCCAGCGGCGTGATGTCGTCCAGGATCCAGATGCCCCGGCCGTGGGTGCCCACGACCAGGTCGTTCTCCCGCTCCTGGACCAGGACCCGATCCACCGGGACGTTGGGCAGGTTGTTGCCGAGCTCCTGCCACCGCTGTCCCCGGTCGATGGAGAACCAGACGCCGACCTCGGTGGAGGCGAAGAGGAGCTCCGGCGTCCGGTGGTGCTCGTAGATCCGGTTCACGGAGTTGTCCGGCAGCCCGCTCGTGATCTCCCGCCAGTCCTGGCCGTAGTTCTCGGAGACGTAGACGTGGGGCTCGTAGTCGTCGTTCCGGTGCCCGTCGAAGGAGGCGTAGACGCGGCCGGGCTCGTGTCGGGAGGCGAAGAGCCCGCTCACGTACGTCCGGTTCGGCAGGCCCGGGACGTTGCCCACCACGTTGGTCCAGGTCTCGCCGCCGTCCCGGGTGACCTGGACGTTGCCGTCGTCCATCCCCGCGTAGATCACGTCCGGGTCGTGAGGTGACTCGGAGATCTGGGTCATGTTGCCGTACGACGAGATGCCGTCGTTCCGGCTGAGCTGCACGTCTTCGAGCCGCTTGCCCATGATCTCCAGGGTGTCCCGGTCGATGGCCTTGCTCAGGTCCGGGCTGATGCGCTCCCAGCTCTGGCCCAGGTCCGGGCTCCGGAAGAGGAACTGCCCACCGTAGTAGACCACGTCCGGGTCGTGATGGCTGACGAGGAGCGGCGTGTCCCAGTTGAAGCGGAGGTCCGTGGGCTCTCCGCCCTCGGTCTCCGGGTAGTCGACGGGCTGGACCGGCACCGACTCTCCGGTCTCCAGGTTCACCCGGCCCGGCCGGCCGTTCTGGGCCTCGGCGAAGATCAGGTTCGGCTCGTCGGGGACGAACTCCGTGTAGTAGCCGTCGGCGCCGTAGATGTTCTTCCAGTGGGCGTTCAGGATCCCGGCCTCGCCGTAGGTCTCGTTCGGGGCGCACCACGAGCCGTTGTCCTGGAGGCCGCCGCAGACCATGTAGGGGTCGGAGTCGTTGATCCCGATCTCGTAGAACTGGCTCACGACGATGTTGTCGTACATGCGCCAGCTCTCGGTCCGGTCGAAGGTGGCGTAGACGCCCCCGTCGTTGCCGATCAGGATGTGGTCCGAGTCGCTCGGGTCCACCCAGATCGCGTGGTGGTCCACGTGTACGCCCGGCCACCGGTGGGACTCGAAGCTCCTGCCCCCGTCGTGGGAGACGTAGAAGGAGGTGCCCCCCAGGTAGACCCGCTGCATGTCGTTCGGGTCGACCCGGATCTGGCTGTAGTACATGGGTCGGGGGTTGGTGTCGGAGCGCATCTCCCAGCTGTCGCCCCCGTCCATGGAGCGGTAGACGCCCTCCCCCTCGGTCGCTTCGACGATGGCGTAGACCACGCTGGGGTCCTTCCGCCAGACGTCGAGGCCGATCCGGCCCTTGTCGCCCTCGGGAAGCCCGTTCGTCAGCTCCTCCCAGGAGTCGCCGCCGTCCCGGCTCCGGTAGATCCCGCTCCCCGGACCGCCGCCCCGGAAGCCGAAGCCCGTGCGCCGCCGCTGGTACATGGCGGCGTAGATGATCCCGGGACGCTTCGGGTCCATGGCCAGGTCGATGGCGCCGGTGTGCTCGTCGATGTAGAGGATCTTCTCCCAGGTCTCGCCGCCGTCGGTGGTGCGATAGACGCCCCGCTCCTCGTTCGGCCCCCAGAGGTGGCCCACCGCGGCGACGTACGCCACGTCGGGGTCCCGGGGGTGGACCTCGATCCGGGCGATGTGGAGCGTGTTCTCCAGGCCGAGATGACTCCACGTCTTCCCGCCGTCCACCGAGCGGTAGACCCCGTTGCCCCATGGCGAGGACTGGCGGTTCTGTGGCTCGCCGGTGCCGACCCAGACTACGTCGGCGTTGGAGGGCGCCAGGGTGACGTCGCCGCAGGAGGTGGTGGCCTGGTCCTGGAAGAGCGGCGTGAAGTCCGAGCCGTGGTTCGTCGTCTTCCAGACGCCGCCGGTGGCCGTGCAGACGTAGAAGGTCGACGCGTCGTCCTCGTCCACGGCCAGGTCGGCGACCCGCCCGCCCATGACGGCGGGGCCGATGCTGCGGTACTCCAGGGCCTGGACCGCCTCGGGCGGCACCGGCTGCTGGGCCGCGGACGGGACGGGGGTCAGCCCCGCGACGGCGAGGAGCGCGCCGCCCGCGAGAGCTCCGGAACGGACGCTGCGGAGCACGGATTGGTTCGTCATGGGTGTCGTCTCCCTGGGCTCGGTTTCACGTGGCCTTCAAGCTGGGATGGGGGACGGGCGTCGAGCAAGCGCCGGGGGCGGGCCCGGGAACGCAGCCCCTCCATGATCGTACTCTGCTGCACGAGGGAGACCCATCCGAGCCGAACCGAGACCGAGAGGAGTTGGCCATGGAGCTCGAGAGCCGATCGATCACCGACGGCGAAAGGATTCCCGAGGAGTACGCCTTCTGCGCGCCGGATCCCGAGGAGATGGCGAGCCAGGGCGGAAACCGGAGCCCCCACCTGGCCTGGAGCGACGTCCCCGACGGGACCCGCTCCTTCGCGATCTTCTGCGTGGACCCGGACGTGCCCACGGTGGGTGACGACGTCAACGTCGAGGGGAAGACGGTCTCCGCGGACCTGGAGCGCACCGACTTCTACCACTGGGTGCTCCTGAACGTCCCTCCGTCGATCCGGGAGATCGAGGAGGGGGAGGACTCCATGGGCGTGACCCCCGGGGGCAAGGCCGTGGGGCAGACCAACTACGGGGTCCGGGGCAAGAACGACTACACGGCGTGGTTCGCCGGTGACGAGGAGATGGGCGGCACCTATGGCGGCTACGACGGCCCCTGCCCGCCCTGGAACGACGAGCTGGTCCACCACTACCACTTCCGCGTCTACGCGCTGGACGTGCCGGCCTTCGACGTGGACGGCGACTTCACCGGAGCGGAGGCCATGGAGGCCATCGACGGCCACGTCCTGGGCGAGGCCGAGATCGTCGGGACGTACACCCTCAACCCGGACCTCCTCTGAGCGGACCGGGTCCGGGCCGGACCCCGGCTCAGCCCTCCGCCCTCTTCTCTTCCAGGAAGACGCTGAGGAGGAAGCTGACCACCGAGATCACCAGGCCGCCCCAGAGCGCCGCCCAGAACCCCTCCACCGCCAGGTGCCGGGTGAGGGACGCGGTGAGGAGCAGCATGCCCCCGTTGATGACCAGGGTCAGCAGCCCCAGGGTCAGGATCAGGAGGGGGAGGGTGAGGAGGGTGACCAGGGGCTTGATCAGGGCGTTCACCACCCCGAAGATCAGCGCGACCACGAGGACGGCCCAGAAGTCGTCGCTGAGCTCGATTCCGGAGACCGCGCTGGCGGCTCCCCAGAGGGCGACGGCGTTGATGAAGAGGCGAATGACCAGGTTTCGCACGGGGTTCGGCCTCCGGATCGATGAGCTGAAGCCGGGTCGTCGCGGCCCGGTGTGGCTGCCCGCAAGATGAGCCGGGAGCCGCCCCTCGACCAGCCCCCGCCCCGGGCCCATCGTCGGGCCCTCGGGATCCTGGTCCTCTCGGTCGGGGCGGTGGGCGCGGCCTACGCCTCGGTCCTGCTGCCGGGGCCGACGCCGGGATGGGCTCCCTGGTCGGCGGCCCTGGGCGCCGTCGCCTCCATGCTCTCCCTCATGGCGCTGGGGGCGGCCCGGGAAGGCCGGGTCGGGCCCCTGGGACCGGTCTTTCTCGTGGCCGGGCTCGTCGTGGGCGGGGGGTTCGTGGCCCTCCTGGCCCTGCCTGCGGCCGAGGCGTCGGACCCGCTCCTGATCCTGGGCTTGCCCGTCCGGGCCGCCGTTCTCCTCTACCTGATCGGGCTCCTGCCGACCGTCCTCGTGCCGGTGGCCTACGCCCTCACCTTCGAGCAGACCCTGACCGACGAGACGCTGGAGCGGGTGCGCCGGGCCCGCCGTAGCCGGGCGGAAGACACGGGCGGCGGAAAGGTCGAGGAGTGAGCCTCCCCCTTCTGGCGGCGCTTCAGGCGCCGGAGCTGCCCCCCATGACCCGTCCGACCGTCGTGGGGGTCGCCGTCGTCTACTTCGCGGTGGTGGCCGGGATCGGGGTCTGGGCCATGCGCCGGACCCGGACCCGGGAGGACTTCTTCGTGGCCGGCCGGGGCATCGGGCTCCTGGCCCTGAGCCTGGCCGCCATGTCGTCCACCCTCTCGGGCTTCACCTTCATCGGCGGGCCGGGGCTGGTCTACGCCAGCGGGCTCGGCGCCATGCACATCCTCCTGCCGGCCTCCCTCACCGGCGCGCTGGCCGCCTGGGTCCTGGCCAAGCGCCTCCGCCTGCTGGCCGAGGTCCGGGACGTGATCACCGTGCCCGACGCCATCGGGGCCCGCTACGGCTCCCGGACCGCCCAGGGGCTCGGCGGCGTGGCGATCCTCGTCGCCGTGGTCGGCTACATGGGCACCAACGTCCTGGCGCTGGGCATCGTCGTGGACGCGATCTTCGGCGTGGGGGTCGGGTGGGGCATCTGGATCGGGACGGCGATCGTCCTGGCCTACTCGGTGAGCGGGGGCATCCTGGCCGGGATCTACGCCGACGTGCTCCAGGGCACGCTGATGGCCCTCTCCTCGGTCCTCGTATTCCTCTTCGTCCTGGACGCCGGGGGCGGGCTCGGCGAGATCAGCCGGACGATCCTGGAAGCGGACCCTGGCTTCATGTCCCCCTGGGGGACGATGACGCCCCTTGCGGCGATCTCCTTCTTCTTCGTCTTCGGCCTCGGCTCGGTGGGCCAGCCCCACGTGATCCACAAGTTCTACATGCTGAAGGACCCGAAGCGGCTGAAGTGGTATCCGCTCATGGTGACCCTGGCGATCATCCTGGCCACCCTCCTCTACTTCGGCGTCGGCGTGGCGGTGAAGGCGCTGGTGGTGGACGGGGAGCTGGCGGCCCTGGCCAACCCCGACGCGGCCACGCCGATCTTCCTGCTGAACTACACCCCGGTGCTCCTGGCCGCGCTGGTCTTCAGCGGCGTGGCGTCGGCGATCATGAGCACCGTGAACTCCTTCCTGAACATCGGCGCCGCGGTCCTGACCCACGACCTCCCCGTGGCCCTGGAGCGGCCGGTGGGCGACGAGCTCGCCGTGGGCCGGGCGGCCACGGTGCTGATCTCCGTGGCGGCGGCCCTGACGGCCCAGTTCTCGGGCACGCTGGTGGCTTTCCTGGGGGTCTTCGGCTTCGGGCTCTTCGCCTCGACGCTGATGCCCTCCCTCGCCATCGGGCTCAACTGGAAGGGGGCGACCCGGGCGGGGGCGATCGCCTCGATCCTCACCGGGCTCCTCTTCACGCTGGTCTTCGAGACGCTGGCCTACCTGAACGCCTTCACATTCCCGGTCGGCCTCTCGATCGCCGGCGCGTCTCTCGTCCTCTCGATCCTGGTCTTCGTCGGCGTCTCGTGGTGGACCCGGGAGACGGCGGCCGAGTGCCTCGCGCCCGACGTCCGCGCGGTCATGGACGCGTGAGGGGCCGCCCCGGATCGGCCGCCCGAGCCCACGGATCCGCCGGGAGGCGCCTCAGCGGAAGTCCTCCAGCTCGATCAGCTCCGCCGACCAGGGGCAGTACCGGCCCACGGTGTCGGTCCAGTAGCTCAGGTTCTCCTCCACCATCGAGGGCCTGCCGTCGCACACCTCCATCGTGAGCTCGGCCATCTGCAGGGAGTCGGGGTCCAGGTGCCAGCTCCAGGGCGCGTTGTGGTCGGCCTTTCCGGCCCCGGCGCGGACCGGGGCGGTGGGGATCGACGCCTGGCTGTTTCCGTTCCAGCGGGCTTCGAGCTGGGCGATCGCCTCGGGGTCGTCGGTCCAGACGCTGAACTTTTCGTCGACGACCCGGAACGTGGCCAGAACGCCGCCCTCCAGGCCGGGGGCGTCGGGGCCCGCCGGGTCGTCGCAGGCGACCGGGAGCACGGCGGCGAGAGAGAGGGCGGCGGCGAGGGCGAAGGTGACGCGTGAGCGGTCGGAATGCATCATCTTATTCGGTCGATTCGGGTGATTCGTCATCGGCGGATCGTCCCGGGACGGCGCGGGTCGCTCGACGCGGTGCCGAGGCGTCCCGGCGTCCCGATGGCATTACGAGCGAGTCCCCGGCTTTGTGACACGACGACGAGGAGCGTGGGCCCATGAGCGAGCCCGAGCTGCACCTGGAGCGGATGACCTGGCCCGAGGTGGCCGACGCCCTGGCCCGGGGCTGGACGACGGCGGTGGTCGCCGTGGGCGCCACCGAACAGCACGGGCCGCACCTCCCGCTCCTGGTCGACGCCGAGCGTGGCACGCGGCTGGCCGAGGAGGTGGCCCGCCGCCTCGGGAAGGCCCTGGTGGCCCCGACGATCCGGGTCGGCTGCTCGGACCACCACCTCTCCTTCCCGGGCACGCTGAGCATCCGCCGTGAGACGCTGAGGCACCTCTGCAGGGACTACTGCGTGAGCCTGGCTCGCCACGGCTTCGGACGGATCTGCTTCGTTCCCTCCCACGGTGGAAACTTCGTTCCCCTCCGGCAGATGCTTCCCGAGCTCCGGCGAACGGCGGGGGAGGACTGCCGGGTGGATGCGTACACGGACCTGGACGGTTTCCTGGAGGAGTGGCGCGCGGCGGTGGAGGAGACGGTCGGGCTGGGCGGGCGCGTCGGGGGGCACGCCGACATCGCCGAGAGCTCCGAGATGCTCGTCATCCGCCCGGAGCTGGTCCACGAGGAGCGGGCGGAGCCCGGCTACGTGGGCGAGGTCACGCCGGAGCTGCTGGAGCGGGTCTTCCGTGAGGGGTTTCGCAGCGTCACCGACAACGGGATCCTGGGCGACGCCCGGGGGATGAGCGAGGAGATCGGGCGACGCTGCCTGGAGCGGACCGCGGACGCGGTGGTCGGGGCGATGGAGGAGGGCGAGGCCTGACGGGCCGTCGGTCTTTGCTCGGGCCGCGGGCCGGAGGGTATCTTCCATGCGTCCGGACACGTTCACCCGAACCGGGGTACCCCGACCGTGCGAGCCGCGTCGGCTCCGCTCTCCCTCGTCACATTCCT
>CAZMPV010000005.1:0-11074 GCA_964567985.1 uncultured Gemmatimonadaceae bacterium | reverse complement strand
GGGGTACCCCGACCGTGCGAGCCGCGTCGGCTCCGCTCTCCCTCGTCACATTCCTGGTCCTCGCCTGGACGCCCGCCGCTCCGGCTCCGGGGGCGATCGAGGGCGTGGTCCGGGGCGCGAACGCGCCCCTGCCGAGGGTGGCCGCCCGCTACCCGGGAGCCGGCGGAGGGCCGGCCCGGACGGTCCAGCGGATCGATCCCGTGGTCTTCCTCCGGGGAGACGTGGGGGAGACGGCGTTGGAGGAGCCCGGCGACACCCCGCTCATGGCCCAGGACGATACGGCTTTCGTTCCGTCGCTCCGGGTGGTTCCGGTGGGGTCGACCATCGAGTTCCCCAACCGGGACTCCTTCTTCCACAACGTCTTCTCCTACTCCCCGGCGGCGCGCTTCGACCTGGGGCGCTATCCCCGGGGCGAATCGAAGTCGGTGACCTTCGACGAGCCCGGAGTCGTGAAGATCTACTGCGAGGTCCACGACTTCATGCGGGCGGCGGTGGTCGTCGTGGAGAACCCCTTCCACGCGGTTCCCGACGAGGAGGGTCGCTTCCGCATCGAGGGCGTGCCCCCGGGGACCCATACGCTGGTGGCGTGGGACGCCGATCGCGGGATGGTGGAGCGGGAGGTCACGGTCCCGGACGGAGGGACGGTCCGGGTCGAGCTGGAGCTGGACTGAGCAGCGTGGGATTCCGGGTCCTGCGGACGCCGTGAAGCTCGGCGAGCTCTTCTCGATCCGCCGGAGCTTCCGCTCGAAGCTCCTGGTGGCCCTGCTGGGGTGCGTCGGCCTGGTCGTGGGCGTGACCTACCTGGTGGTCCGGGGCGAGACCCGGAGCCAGGTGCGGCTGGCCGCGACCAGGGCCGCCGAGCAGGCCCGGCGCGCCTCCACGGAGCTGGAGGAGCTCCGCAGGCTGGAGCTGGCCCGCCTCGGACGGATCTTCACCGCCTCCCCCCGGACCCTGGCGCTCCTCGAGTCGGTCCTCGAAGGAGGCGGTCCCGAATTCCGGGACGTGCTCGTCCAGGACCTCCAGTACGAGCTCCAGCGTCAGCGCCTGGACGCGAGCCTGGCCGCCTTCACCGACCCCCGTGCCGAGCACGTCTTCACCCTGCTGGACGGCAGCCGGATCGACGACGAAGACCCGGGCGCCGTGGAGCCCCTGGCCGACCAGCTCCTGGAGGAGGGGGGCTCGGACCTGGTGGCCTACCGCCTGGTGGGGGAGCGGCTCTTCATGGTCCGGGTGATTCCCCTGGTCCGGAGCGGCGTCGTCCTGGGCACCGTCACCCTGGGCCTGCCGGTGGACGACGAGGCGCCGGAGCGGATCGGCGAGATCGTCGGCGCCGAGGTCTGCTTCGTCCTGGACGGCCGCTGCGTCGTCGGGACCGGGACGGCCCGGGACACGCTCTCCGACGTCATGGTGGAGGCGGCCGGGATCAGCGAGCCCCGGCGGGTCCGTCGGGCGGGCCGGGAGTGGAACCTGGTGTCCGAGCCCCTCTCTCCCGACTGGGAGACCGGGGGCTCCCGGGTCGTCGCGGTGCCCCTGGCCGGGGTCGTGGCGCCCTTCGACCGGATCTCCCGGGCGCTCCGCATCACCGGCGTCCTGGGGCTGCTGGCGGCGCTCGTTGCCGCCCTGGTGCTCTCCCGGGGGCTCGCCCGCCCGGTCCGGAAGCTGGTGGCCGCAACGAGCCGGATCGGAGCCGGCGACTACGACGCCCGGGTCGAGATCGAGGCCCGGGACGAGATGGGGCGGCTGGGGCGCGCCTTCAACGAGATGGCCGAGGACCTGGCGCTGAAGGAGCGCTACCGGGGGGTCCTCGACAAGGTGGTCTCCCGGGAGGTGGCCGACGAGCTCCTGAAGGGAGACCTGGTCCTGGGCGGCGAGAACCGGCGAGTGACGATCCTCTTCGCCGACGTCTCGGGCTTCACCTCCCTGACCGAGGGCATGGAGCCCCAGCGGGTCATCGGACTCCTGAACGAGTGCATGGAGCGGCTTTCGGCGGCCGTCGAGGCCGAGGGCGGCATCGTGGACAAGTACGTCGGAGACGAGGTGATGGCGGTCTTCGGTGCGCCGGTGGCCCTGGGCGACGACGCCCTGGCCGCCGTACGGGCCGCGCTGCGGATGCAGGAGGCCATGGCGGAGCTCTCCCGGGAGCGGGAGGAGCGGGGCGAGGCGCCCCTGGAGGTCTCGGTGGGGATCAACACCGGGCCGGTGGTGGCGGGAAACATGGGCTCCGCCGAGCGGCTGAACTACACGGTCCTGGGAGAGTCGGTGAACCTGGCCTCCCGGGCGTGCCAGGCCGCCGCCGGAGGAGAGATCCTGGTGTCGGGCCGCACCCTGGAGCGGACGGGCGAGAGGCTCCGGGTGCGCTCGGCGGGCACCCGGGAGCTCAAGGGCTTCTCCCGGCCCGTGGAGCTCTTCCGGGTCGAGGGGCTCGCCGGGGAAGGCTCCGGCGAGGGCGGCTCGCGGCCCGGCGGAGCCGGCGCTTCGGGAGCCGCCACGACGCTTCTGGTGGCGGCGGCCCTCGCCGTCGGCGCGACCGGGGTCCCGGCCCAGGAGCCCGGTGGCCTCCCGACGCTCCGGGACCTGGGGCTCGGGTGGATCTCCGACGACGGGACCACCCAGCTCCTCTTCAGCGGACGGCTGGACGTGGAGGGATACGCGCCGGCCGAGGCCGAGCCATGGATCATCCCCGAGACCGATCCGTTCCTCGCCGGCCGCCTCCGGGTCTTCGCCGACCTCTTCGTGGGCCGGAGCTTCTACGGATTGGTGGAGCTCCGGGCCGACCGGGGCGAGGAGCCGGCCGCCGGCTCCCTGGACGCCCGGATCGACCAGGCCTTCGTACGGGTGCGCCCCCTGGAGGGGCGGAGCCTCGGCCTACAGGTGGGCAAGTTCGCCTCGCCCGTCGGGACCTACCCCCGGCGGCATCACACGGAGGGCGACGCCTTCATCCGGCCTCCGGTCGCCTACGACCGCCGGACCGTGATCAGCCCGCGGGTGGCCCCGCCCTCGACGGCCGGCTTCCTGACGTGGAAGGACGAGCCGGGGCGCTTCCGGCCCCGGGGCTCGCCGCCGATCTGGGGCGCGCCGTACCAGTGGGGCGCGGTGATCTTGGGCGCCCTCGGCCCAATGAGCGTGGAGGGCGGAGTCGTGAACTCCGCTCCCTCGAGCGGCCCCGGGCGATGGGAGCTCGAGGAGACCTTCGACGACCCCCCTTCCCTGGTCGCCCGGGCCACCGTCCCGCTCTCGGCGGAGCTCCGGCTCACCGGCTTCTACGACCGGGGGCCCTATCTCCACGACGAGATCGAGGGGTCGCTCCCCGACGGAGCGGAGCCCGGCGACTACCTTCAGGAGCTCGGCGGGCTCGAGCTGGCCTGGGCCCGGGGCCGGACCACGGTCCGGGGCGAGCTCGTCGCGGACCGATGGGAGGTGCCGAACGTCGGCGAGGATGTCTGGGACGTCTCCTGGAGCCTCGAGGGGCGGATCCGGCCGGCGGCCGGGCTCTTCCTGGCGGCCCGCTGGGGCGGGATCCGCTTCAACGAGCTGGGGGACGACGGGCCCGGCTACGATCCGGAGGCCGGCACACCGGCCCCGGGCCCTTGGGACGACGACTTCGACCGGATCCAGCTCGCCGGCGGGTACCGCCTGGCGCCGAACGTCGAGGCCCGGGCCGAATACGCCCTGAACCGCACCGCCGGACCCCTGGACCCCGACGACGATCTCTTCTCGGTGCAGCTCTGGTGGGCCTTCTGAAGCCGACCGTCGCCGGTCAGTTCTTCGCCTCCGCTTCGGATCCCGCCACGGGCAGATACGCGGTGAACGTGCTCCCCTCGCCCTCGGAGCTCTCCACGGTGACCTGCCCTCCCCAGCCGGTGACGATGCCGTAGACCGCGGAGAGGCCCAGGCCCGTTCCCTGCTCCCGGTCCTTCGTCGTGTAGAACGGCTCGAAGACCCGGCTCCGGACGTCCGGGCTCATCCCCGTGCCCGTGTCCGAGACCGTGAGCGCCAGGTATCGTCCGGGGGTGGGTCCCCCGTCACCGTCCGTGGCCGGGTCGTCCTCGATCACCGTGAGCTCGGTGCGGATCTCCACGGCGCCGCCGTCGGGCATGGCGTCCCTGGCGTTGACGACGAGGTTCATGAGCACCTGCTCGAGCTGAGCCCCGTCGGCTCGCACCCGGGGCGCGTCCTCTGCCAGGTCGATCTTCACGTCCACGGTGGGGGTCAGGAGCGAGCGGATGACCTTCTCCATCCGTCGGATCACCCGGTTCGCGTCCACCGGGCGGGCCCGGGCCTGATCCTGCCGGCTGAAGGTCAGGAGCTTCTGGACGAGCTCCGCCGCCTGCTCGCTGGCCCGGATGATCTCCTCCGTTCCCTGGCGACGCTCCTCGGCGGACACCCCCTCGTCCGTGAGGAGGGAGGCTTCGCCCTGAATCACGGTGAGGAGGTTGTTGAAGTCGTGGGCCACGCCCCCGGCGAGCCTCCCCACGGCTTCCAGCTTCTGACGCTGGCGCATCCGCTCCTGGGCCGTCCGCAGGTCCCGCTCGGCGTCGTCCCGGGCCTCCAGGGTGCGATTGAACTGCCGGGCGACCCGGCGAACCTCGGTGGGGCCCCGCACACGGACCCGGCTCTCGCGTCCGGCTGCCGCTTTCTCCGTGTCGGTGATCAGTCCCTGGAGGGCTCCGGAGATCTGGCGGTAGAGGGAGAAGGCGATGATCGATGCGAGGAGGAGGACGCCGATCAGCACGAGAGCCCGGTTCCGGGCCTCCCTCCGGACCGGTCCGTAGACCCAGTCGAGGGGGAAGCCGGCGTAGAGGACCCACTCCGCCTTCGGTACCGGAACCCAGGCGAAGAGGAGGTCGTCGCCCTCTCCGGTCACGGCCCGGGGAATGACGCCCGGCCTCTCCATGAGGCGCTCGTCCGTGACCCCGTACTCCAGGGTGTCGGGCCGCTGGGACCCCGGAAGGCGGCGGCCGACCCACTCTTCCGCGTCACGGGAGCGGGCGACCACCGTGCCGTCGACGTGGGCCAGGGTCAGGAGCCCGCCCTGGGGCATCGGGATGCCGCCGAGGAGGTCGCTGAAGCGGCTGAGGTCCAGGGAGCTGATCGCCACGCCCGTGACGCTCCCGTCCTCGACGATGGGCCGGGCGAAGACGGAGATCCAGAGCCCGGAGACCCGGCCCTGGATCGGCTTGCTCACGGTGAACGTGCGTGCGCGCATGACCTGCTGGAACCAGGCCCGGTCGGCTGCGGTGGGCGCGTTCTCCAGGTCGATCTCGCCGCTGGTGCAGAAGATCGACCCGTCGGCGTCCAGGATCGTGAACTGGTAGAGCTGGGGCGTCGCCTCCTTCAGGTTGGTGACGTGCCGGGTGCACGTCTCCCGGTCGGGCTCCGTCCGACTCTCCCATCGGGCCAGGGCGGCCAGGGCCGTGTCGGCGTCCTCCAGGAGCTGCTCCACGCTCGCCGACGCGGCTTCGCCGACGCTCTGGGCGCTCTGCTCCGCCCGCTCGGCGCTGGCCCGGGTCGCCTGCCAGATCGCGTACGCCTCGGCCCCGACCAGGGGCACGACGATGGCCGCCACGAGGAGCTGTAGCGACGTCTGGATGGACCACTCGCGATTCACGGCCGGGTGGGGCTCCGTCGAATGAAGGCGACGATGGGAAGAAAGAATTATAACCGGCTGATGTCCGGGCGCACATGAGGAGGCTCCCGCCGGGGAGCCGACCCGACCGGAGGGGTGGAGATCGGCAGGCCGGATCCGGCCGGTCCGGCGCCCTACTCCTCCCGGAGCGCCGTCGCCGGATCCACCCGGGTGGCCCGGAGCGCCGGCAGGAGGCAGGCGCCCGCGGCCACGGCCAGGAAGAGGAGGGAGATCCCCAGGTAGGTCAGGGGATCGGTGGGAGCGACGCCCACCAGGAGGCCCGACATGAGGCGCGTGAGTCCCATCGCGGCCAGCACGCCCACTCCGACGCCGACGGCCGTGAGCGCCATCCCCCGGCGGACCACCATGCCGAGGATGCTCCGGCTCCCGGCGCCGAAGGCCATGCGAACGCCGAACTCGGCGGTCCGCTGACGGACCGTATACGCCAGCACGCCGTAGAGACCCACCGATGCCAGGATCAGGGCCACCGCGCCGAACGCCCCGATCAGGATCAGGGTGAAGCGGGTGGGGGCCATGGCTTCCCGGACGTAGTTCTCCATGGGCCGGACGTCGGCCAGGGGAATCCGGGGGTCCAGGGCGTGGACCTCGCGGCGGGCGGCTTCCAGGACCGAGAGGGGCGGACCGGAGCTCCGGAGCGTCCAGGTGAGCTGGCCGAAGCTCCCGACGAAGCGGTCCGGGTAGAAGATCGTCTCCCGTCCTTCCTCGGCCAGGGAGGCGTGACGCTGGTGCTCCACCACCCCGACGACCTCGACCCACTGGGGCTCGGGGGTCGTGACCCGGACCACGAAGCGCTTCCCCACGGCCGACTCGCCCGGCCACATCCGCTCGGCCAGGACCTCGTCCACCACCACGACGGCGGCGCTGTCCGCCTCGTCGGCGGCGGTGAAGGTGCGCCCCTCGAGGAGCCGGGTGCCCATGGCCCGGAAGTAGCCGGGGAGGACGGCCCGGTAGTCGGCCTGGCGGAAGCGCTCGGGCTCGGCCAGGGCCTCCTCCGGTCCGTAGCGGCCGTTCATGGCCTGGCCCGAGAGGGGGAGCGGGAGCGCCGCTCCGACCGCCTCGACGCCCGGGATCGACCCCAGCCGCTCCAGGAGCTGCCGGTTCATCCGCGCCCGGTCGGCCGGAAGGGGGTAGCGGGGCTGGGGCAGCGTCAGGCTGAAGGTGAGCACCCCCTCGGGACGGAATCCCGGGTCCACATCCTGGAGGCTGGCGAAGCTCCGGACCATGAGGCCGGCGCCGATGAGGAGGACCAGGCAGAGGGCCACCTCCCCCACCACGACGCCGCTCCGGAGCGTCCGGACCCGGCCCGCGTCTCCGGATGCTCCCCGGTCCCGGAGCGACTCGGCCAGGTGCGAGCGTGTGCCGTGCAGGGCCGGAAGCGTCCCGAAGAGGAGGGCGGCGATGCCCGCCACGGCGACGGTGAAGCCCAGGACGCCGGCGTCGAGGCTCACCGCGTCGAGCCGGGGGAGATCCTCGGGGCGGAGCGCCGTGAGCAGGTCGATGCCTCCCCGGGCGACTGCGAGCCCGAGGACGGCGCCGGCCAGGGCCAGGAGGCCGCTCTCCAGGAGCATCTGCCGCACGAGCCGTCCCCGGGTCCCGCCCACGGCCCGGCGGATCGCGAGCTCCCGCTCACGGGTCGTCGCCCGGACCAGGAGGAGGTTCGAGACGTTGGCGCAGGCGATCAGCAGCACGAAGGCGACGGCGCCCATGAGGGCCCACAGGAGCGGCCGCACCGAGCGCGTCAGGTGCTCGTGCATGAAGACCACGTCCAGGCCGAAGCCCGCCGTCTCCCATCCTTGAAAGCGCTCCCGTGCCAGGCCGGCGATGCGGTCCATCTCGGTTCGGGCCTGCTCGAGGGTGACCCCGTCCTTCAGGCGGCCCACGACGCTCAGGAAGACGTTGCCCCGTGGGGTCGCGTCGTAGTCCAGGCGGAGCGCCGTCCACAGCTCCGCGTTCCTGGCCAGGCCGGCGTCCGGAGGCATGTGGAGGGCGAAGTCCGGGGGCAGGACACCCACGACCGTGACCGGGAACCCGGCCACGTCGATCCGCCGGCCCAGGACGTCCGGATCGGCCCCGTAGCGCTGCTGCCAGAGCCGGTGGCTGAGAATGGCGGTCGCCGGGGGCGAAAAGCCGGGCGGCTGTCCCGGCTGGGGCTCGCCCGGCTCGGCGTCCTCGGGAGCGAAGTCGCGGCCCAGGGCCGGTTCGACGCCCAGCACGTCGAAGAAGTTCCAGGAAACCGCACCGGTCTCGATCTGCTCGGGGTCGCCGTCCTCCCCGCCCACGGGCTGGGGAAAGGTGACCACGGCGGCGATGCCCTCGAAGAGGGTGGACTCCCGCTGGTAATCCCGGAAATCCGGCGGGGAGTGGGGGAACTCGGTCACCCCCCGGTTGGTCATCTCGCCCCAGAGGAGGACGAGCTCCTCGGGCTCCTCGTACGGCAGGGGCCGGAGAAGGACCGTGTTCACCACGCTGAAGATCGCGGTGTTCGCCCCGATGCCCAGCGCCAGGGTCACCACCGCGACGGCGGCGAAGCCGGGACTCTTGGCCAGGGAGCGGAGCGCGTAGCGCAGGTCCTGGCGGAGGCCCGGGCCTGCGGTGGCGGCGTCCCGGAGGGCGGCCCACCGCAGCGCCGTGGCATTCCGGGTCACGTCCAGGAGCGTGGCCCCCCAGAGTCGAGCCAGACCGAGGGCACCCTCACGGTCCCGGACCTCCTCCAGGCGGCTCACGAAGGCACGGACCATCTCGGGGCCGTGGCGCTCCCGGAACGAAGGGGGATAGGCCCGGAGGAGGGCCCGGTAGATCCGCACCTCCAGAGGTCCGGATTTCACGGCCCGCCACCTCCGCCCAGGAGGTCCCGGGCCCGGGCGGCCCCGACCTGGCTCTGGAGGCGGAGGGCCTCGGCCCGGGCGACGCGGCGCCCCAGCGGCGTGAGCCGGTAGTACTTCCGGCGCTCGTCCCCGCCTTCGTCCGGGCTCGGATCACACGCTTCGTCGAGGAGGCCGGAGTCGGCGAGACGGTCCAGCGCCCGGTAGAGCGTGCCGGGATGGAGCGTCGTCCGACCCCCGGTCCGGTCCTCGACCTCCTTCATGATCCCGTAGCCGTGGAGGGGGCGCTCGGCCAGGGCCAGGAGGATCTCGAACTCCACCTCGGTGAGGGGAAGGAAGGACCCCGGCTCGCTGCCTCCGGATTCGGATCCCACTGGCTGCCTCGTCGTAGATGTTCGCGTTCAGAATGTACGCGTAAGGCGAATATATCGCCGCCGGGGCTGTGCGCGCCAGCGCGCTGCCGCATATGGTTGAATGGAGCCCTCGCCCACTCGACCGGAGAGTTCTCGATGCACGAGCTCCTGCGCGCCTGGCCCCTCGCCCTCGTCCTCCTCGTCTGCGCCCGGCCGGGCCCCGCCGGTGCGCAGGACGACGGGGCCGACCGCCTCACCCTGGCCCGCTACCTCGACATGGAGGGCGTCGGGAGCGTCCGCCTGGCGCCGGACGGCAGCCGGCTCGTCTACGCCCGGAGCTGGATCGACCCCATGAACGACGCCCGGGAGTCGGCGCTCCACGTCGTGAATCTGGACGGCAGCGGGGAGCGCTTCCTGGTGGACGGGAGCTCGCCCCGGTGGTCGCCCTCGGGCGACCGGCTCCTCTTCCTCGCCTGCGGCACTACGGCCGGCGAGCCGTCGGCCCGCCTCGACTGTCCCGAGGGCTCCCACCGCCAGGTCTACGTCCGCGTCATGGAAGGTGAGAGCGCCGGCGCGGTGACCCAGGTGACCCGCCTCACCTCCGACGCCTCCAACCCGAGCTGGTCGCCGGACGGCGACCGGATCGCCTTCACCCGCTTCGTCGAGAGCGACGAGGACGAGTCGGTGCCGCTGCCGGAGAAGCCCGAGGGGGCCGAGTGGACCCCGGACCCCCGCGTGGTGGACGACGTCTGGTGGCGCCGGGACGGCCGGGGCTTTCTGAAGGACGGCTTCGACCACGCCTTCGTGGTCCCGGCCACCGGCGGCACGCCTCGCCGCCTCACCCCCGAGCTCCACGACCACGAAGACATCTACGGAGGCGAGCCGCCCGAGTGGAGCCCCGACGGCGAGTGGATCTACTTCGACGGGCTCACCGACCCCCGGGCGGACTTCATCTGGACGACCCAGGGGTACGGTCACATGGAGACCGAGATCTTCCGGGTCCGGGTGGCCACCGGCGAGGTCGAGCAGCTCACCCACCGGAGCGGCACCGACCGGGCACCGGAGGTCTCGCCGGACGGCCGGCTGGTCGCCTACACCGGGGTGGACTCGACGGGCGCCACCTACGTGGCCGACGACCTCTACGTGATGGACGCCGACGGGGCGAATCCCCGGAACCTCACCACGGACTTCGACCGGGCCCCGGGCGACGTCACCTGGGCGCCGGACGGCGACGGCGTCTACTTCACCGCCGAGGACCACGGCACCGAGAACCTCTACCGGGCGTCCCTGGACGGGGACGTGCGCCGGGTCACCGAGGGAACCCACGTCCTCGACCTGGAGGACCTTGCCGAGGACGGCACCGCGGCGGCCGTCGTCTCCCGGCCCGACCTGCCGGAAGACGTCTTCGTCTTCGACGTGAAGCGACCCGGGGAGCTCCGGCGGGTGACCCGGGTCAACGCCGACGTACTGGAAGGCGTGGAGATGGGCGCCCTGGAGGAGGTCGGCTACGAGTCGGAGGGCTGGGAGATCCAGGGCTGGCTGATCACGCCCCCGGACTTCGACCCCTCGGAGCGCTATCCCCTGATCCTCTCGATCCACGGCGGCCCCCACGCCATGTACGACGTGGGCTTCTCGTACGGATTCCAGAACTGGGCCGCCAACGGCTACGCGGTCCTCTACCTGAATCCCCGGGGCTCGACCGGGTATGGGAGCGACTTCGGCAACGAGCTCCTATACGACTGGCCCGGGCCCGACTACAGGGACCTGATGGCGGGGGTGGACCACGTCCTGGCCGAGAAGGACTGGATCGCCGAGGACGAGCTCTACGTGACCGGATGCAGCGGCGGTGGGATCCTGACCTCCTGGACGGTCGGCCACACCGACCGCTTCCGGGCGGCGGTGGCCCGCTGCCCGATCACGAACTGGATCTCCTTCGTCGGGACTGTGGACGGCCCCTACTGGTACAACTGGTTCGCCGAGTATCCCTGGATCGACGCCTCGGAGCACCTGCGCCGCTCGCCCCTCATGTATGCCGAGGAGGTCACCACCCCGACCCTCTTCATGACCGGGGTGAAGGACCTGCGCACCCCGATCCCCCAGACCGAAGAGTTCTACCAGGCGCTGAAGATGGAGGGCGTGCCCACGAAGATGATCCGCATGGTCGACGAGTGGCACGGCACCTCGTCCAACCCGTCCAACTTCCTCCGGACCCAGCGGTGGGTCATGAAGTGGTTCCGGGAGTGGATGGGCGA
>CAZMPV010000004.1:19516-21843 GCA_964567985.1 uncultured Gemmatimonadaceae bacterium | reverse complement strand
TCGGCCCGCTCGAAGATCGGAGCCTCCGGGTCGGGGTTGACCGCGACGACGCAGCGGGCCCGGGTGATCCCCGCCAGGTGCTGTCCCGCGCCGGAGATTCCGACCGCCAGATAGAGGTCCGGGGTCACGCTGGCGCCGGTCTGGCCGACCTGCCGGGTCGAGGGCACCCAGCCCGCGTCGCACGCCGCCCGGGAGGCGCCCACGGCGCCGTCCAGGAGCGCGGCGAGCTTCCGCAGCACCTCGAAGCCCTCCGGGCCACCCATCCCCCGCCCCCCGGACACCACCACCCGGGCCTCGGCCAGGCGCGCCCCCTCGGCGGAGGAGCGCTCGAGCAGCTCGACGCCGCCCCGTCCGGGTCCTTCCGGCTCCAGCGTCACGATCTCGCCCTCTGCACCACCCTGGCTGCCGTCCCCATTCTCAACCGCGTCGACGCCTACGCCGACGACCACCGGCCGGACCAGGGCCTCGAAGAGCCCCCTGCCCTTCCCGCCGTGGACCGGCCGCTCCCACAGGAGAGCACCCTCCTCCTCCCGGAAGGCCTCGACCCGGACGATCGCCACACCGTCGAGACGAACCGCGATCCGGCCCGCGACCTCCGCACCGTCGACGCCGGAGTCCACGCAGACGACCGGGGCGCCCGAGCGCTCGACGGCCCGGACCGAAGCGGCGGCCAGCTCCAGGGTGCCCGACCCGTCCGTCCCTTCGCTCTCCACGGCGTAGGCCGTCCGCGCGCCCAGGGCCACGGCCTCCCGGGCCGCAGCTTCGGCGTCCGGCCCCACCACCACCGCGGCCACCCGTCCGCCCCGGCGGGCGCCGACCCGTCGAGAGAAGGCCAGCACCCGCCGGGCCGTCCCGTCCAGGACACCCCCGGGGGTGGTGAGGCAGGCGAGGACGTCGCTCACGACAGGCGCCGGGCGACCACGACGGTCATCTACAGGACGCCCTCGTCGGCGAGACGCTCCAGGAGGGTCCGGGCGATCGCGCCCCCGTCCTCCCCGTCGATCCGCTCGCACCCGCCACGGGCGGGCGGCTTCTCCAGTCGCCGGAGCCGGCTTCCGGGTCCGGCGTCGGGGTCTCCTGAGAGGTCGTCGGGGCCGAGGACCCGGATCTTCTTCCCCCGGGCCAGCATCCGGTCCCGGGACGTGGGCATCCTGGGCGTGTTCCCCTCCGAGGGTGCCACCGTGACCACCACGGGCAGGCGGGCGGCCACGACCTCGACGACGCCCCCGGTCGCGCGCTCCACCCGGATCCGGTCGCCGTCCAGCTCCAGGCGCCGCCCGACCGTCACGCAGGGAATCCCCAGCTCCTCCGCGACCGCGGGCCCGACCACTCCCTCCTCGATGTCGGCGGCCTCCCGCCCGCAGAGGATCACGTCGGCGCCCCCGAGGGCCTCGACGGCCCGGGCCAGGAGCACCGCCACCGTGACCCCGTCCGGCTCGGCCCCGCCGCCCTCCCACGAGGGACCCCGGACCCGGACGGCCCGATCGGCCGTGAGGGCGTACGCTCGGCGCAGCGCCTCCTCCATCTCCTCACCGCCCACGGTCAGGGCCGTGAGCTCCCCCTCGCTGGCGTCCCGGAGGCGCGCTCCCGCCTCCAGGGCCCGCTCGGCGAATGTGTCGATGACCCGGGCTTCCGGGACCCCCCGGATCTCGGGGCTGCGCCCGTCCGCCGCCACGCGGTAGGCATCGGCCGGGATCTCCGGGTCCAGGACCTGCTTCACGCAGCAGACGATCTTCACGGGACGACCCCCGACGGCGGTGTGATCAGCCGATGGCGAAGCGGGCGGCGCTCCGGCCGGCCAGGCGGCCGAAGACGGCGCCGGAGCTCAGCCCCGTGCCCCCGGCGTAGTTGTGGTAGTACAGCCCGCCGACGAGCTCGCCGGCGGCGGTGAGGCCGGCGATCGGGTGGTCGTCCAGGTCCAGGACCCGCGCCTCGGCGTCCACCTTGAGCCCCCCGAAGGTGAAGGTGATCCCGCAGGTGACGGCGTAGCCGTGGAAGGGCGGCTCGGTCAGCGGAAGCGCCCAGTTCGACTTGGGCGGCTCGACGCCCACCGTCCGCTTCCCGTCCAGGACCGCCGGCCGGAACTCGTCGTCGGTCACCGAGGCGTTGAACTCCTCGACGGTGCGAACCAGGCCCTCGGGGTCGATGCCGAGCTCCCGGGCGATCTCCGCCAGGGACTCAGAGCTCGCCTTCGTCACCTCCCGGATCGAGTACTCGTCCCGGAGCAGCTCGGTGACCCGGGAGTCGAAGATCTGGAAGGCGACGCGACCGGGCTGCTGCAGGATCCGCTGGCCGTACTTCACGTAGGTGTAGTTCCGGAAGTCGGC
>CAZMPV010000004.1:17431-19416 GCA_964567985.1 uncultured Gemmatimonadaceae bacterium | reverse complement strand
GCGGGGTTGGCCTCGAAGCCGCCGGTGGCCAGCACCACCGCCTTCGCCCCGATCCGGTGCCGGGCGCCCTCGCTCCGGACGACCACGCCCCGGACTCCACCGTCGTCGGCCAGGACGAGCTCCCGGGCCCGGGTCCCGTAGCGGATCTCGATCCCCTCGTCGGCGGCGATCTCGCAGAGCGAGTCGACGAGGCCCGGGCCGCCGCCGGCGTACTCCACCGGGGCGTTGCCCCAGAACTCGTGGACGCCGTCGGACTCGAAGGCCTGGCGACCCAGGGCCAGGGAGAAGCGGAGGCCCTTCTCCCGGAGCCACTTCATCGTCGGGTACGCCCGGGAGACCAGGACCGAGATCAGCTCCGGGTCGGCCTCGTAGTCGGTGACCCGGGCCAGGTCCTCGAAGAACTCCTCCTCGGAGTACGACCCCACGTCGATCCGCTCGACCTCCCGGTCCGTGAGGTCCGGGATCAGGGCCCGGATGTCGTCGACGCCTCCGTAGGGGAAACGGACGAGCCCCCCGACGAAGTAGGAGTTTCCGCCCCGCTCGTGCTTCGGCGCCGCCTCGAGCATCAGCACCCGGGCTCCCTCCTCCCGGGCCGAAAGCGCCGCGCAGAGGGCGGCGTTGCCGGCGCCGGCGACGACCACGTCCCAGCTCTCACCTGTCATGACAGATCTCGATCCAGACTCGGTTCGAGAGCACGCCCGGCGGCTACCGGACCTCGGCCGCCAGGGCCTCGCCCTCGTGGTTCGCGATGTAGGCCGTGCACGTCAGGTCGCCGACCACGTTCACGGTGGTCCGCATCATGTCCAGGATCCGGTCGACGCCCAGGACCAGGGCGATCCCCGCCTCCGCGTGGGCGCCGAGCCCCACGGCGTTCAGGACGATGAGGGTGGTCACCAGGGAGCTGCCGGGAATCCCGACCCCGGCCACGGCCGCCAGCGCCGAGGTCACGACGATGATGATCAGCTCCTCGGCGCCCAGGGGGAATCCGTAGACCTGGGCGATGAAGACCGCGGTCGCCGCCTTGTAGAGGGCCGAGCCGTTCATGTTGACCGTGGCCCCGAAGGGGAGCACGAAGCTGGACACCTCGTTCGAGACCCCGAGCTTGCTCTTCGCCGTCTCCATGCTCACCGGGAGCGTGGCGTTCGACGAGGAGGTGGAGAACGCCAGCAGCGCCGGCTCGGCGATCGCCCGGAAGAAGGCGAAGACCTTCACCCGGGCCAGGAAGCGGAGGACGAAGGCCAGCACGCCGAAGGCGTGGAGCGCCAGGCCGGCGGCGACCACCAGCGAATAGACCGCCAGCGCCTGGAGCAGGTCGATGCCGAAGCGGCCGATGACCGCGGCGATCAGCGCGAAGACGGCGTAGGGCGCCAGCTTCATCACCCAGTGGATGATCACCATCGAGGTCTCGTTCACCGCCTCGCAGACGCCCACGAGCTTCTCCCGGAGGCCCGATTCCACCTGCCCCAGCGCCGCGCCGAAGATGACCGTGAAGATGATGAGCGGGAGCAGCCGCATCTCGGCGGCGGCGGCGACCGGGTTCCGGGGCACCATCTGGATCAGCGTCTCGCTCAGGGGCGGGGCCTCTCCTGCCGCCGCCTCCCCCGTCGGCGTGCCGGTCTCCTCGGCGAACTGGGTCACCAGCTCGTCCCGGACATCCGGGTCCATCCGGGTGCCCGGATCCACGGCCTGGGCCAGCCCGAGGCCGATGAACGACGCGATGAAGGTCGTGACCAGGAAGAACGCCAGGGAGCGCCCCCCGATCCGGCCCAGCTTCCGGCCGGTGCCGAGGCTGGCGGTGGCCACCAGGAGGCTCGCCACCACCAGGGGGATCACGATCATCGTCAGGAGCCGGATGAAGACCGTCCCGATCGGCTCCACCTGATCCAGGAGGGCCTGGAGCCAGGCGAGCTCGAAGACGTTCGCGGCCAGCCCGACCAGGGTGCCCAGGATCAGGCCGAGGAGGATCTGGGTGTGGAGCTTCATCG
>CAZMPV010000004.1:6081-17331 GCA_964567985.1 uncultured Gemmatimonadaceae bacterium | reverse complement strand
CCGACCAGGGTGCCCAGGATCAGGCCGAGGAGGATCTGGGTGTGGAGCTTCATCGCGGGAGCTTCATCGGTGGGCCTCGCCCCGCCTCGTCGAAGGGTGTCTCACGTGACGTCCAGCGTCCCGTGCTCCCGGACGAATGGCACCAGCCCGCCCGCCTCCAGGAGCCCCAGCAGCGTCGTCGGCAGGCCCGGGCCGGCGATCCCGGTCTCCCGGGTCCGGTTCACCACCCGGACGCCGTCGACTGTGACCTCGACCTCCAGGGTGTCGCCCTCCCGGATCCCGCCGGTGTCGCACTCGACCGGGAGAAGCCCGTTGTTCACGGCGTTGCGGAAATACGTCCGGGCGAAGCTCTTCGCCAGCACCGCCCGGATCCCGGCGCCCAGGACCACGGTCACGGCGACCTCCATCGCCGAGCCGCAGCCGAAGTTCTCGCCGGCCACGATCAGGTCGCCGGGCTCCACGGAGTCGGCGAAATCCGGATCCACGGTCTCCATCAGGTACCGGCTCAGGACCGCCGGGTCGAGGGTGTCTCGCTTCCGGCTCGAGGCGATGATGTAGTCGGTGTTCACGTCGTCGCCGAACACTCTCGCCCGTCCCTCCAGTCGCAGCTCCATCAGCCGCCTCCCAGGATCTCGGCCGGGTCGGCGATCCGTCCCGTGGCGGCCCCGGCGCCGCAGACGGCCGGCGACGCCAGATAGATCGAGGCGGTGTCGTTGCCCATGCGGGCCCGGAAGTTCCGGTTCTGGGTGGTGAGGACGTTCATGCCGTCGCCGGGGATCGGGCCCGAGGTGCCGCAGCAGGGGCCGCAGCCGGCGGTCGTGATCGTCGCCCCCATCTCCGAGAGGCGCCGGATCGTGCCGTCCTCCACCAGGCGGTCGTGGACCTCCCGGGAGGCCGGCGTCACGGCCAGCAGGACGTCCGGGGCGATCCCCCCCGCGGCCTCCAGGACCCGGAGGACCTCCCGGATGTCCGCCGCCCGGCCCCCCGTGCAGGTGCCGACGAAGACCATGTGGACAGTCACGTCGGCCACCACATCCAGGTCCACGACGTTGCCGGGCTGGTGGGGCGCCGAGACCCGAGGGCGGACCGCCGAGAGGTCGAGGACGACCTCTCCCTCGTAGTCGGCGTCGGGGTCCGGCTCCACCGCCTCCCACGACTCCTCCGTCCGCCCCTTCAGGTACCGGGCCGTCGTCCCGTCCGCCGGGAAGATCCCGGCCTTCGCGCCCATCTCCACGGCCATGTTGCTCAGCACGAGCCGGCCCTCCATGTCCAGGGTGACGACGCCCGGACCCGCGAACTCCAGCGTCCGGTAGTTCGCGCCGTCCTCGCCGAGCCGCTCCAGGAGGGTGAGGACCGCGTCCTTTGGAAGGGTCCCGGGCGGAAGCCGACCGTCGAGGACGACCCGGATCGTCTCCGGCACCCGGAGCCAGACCTGGCCGGTGATCATCGCCGCCGCCAGGTCCGACGAGCCCACGCCCGTGGCGAAGCAGTTCAGCGCCCCGCACATGACCGTGTGGCTGTCGGCGCCGATCAGGAGCCGGCCCGGAAGCGCCATTCCCTCCTCGCCGGCCACCTGGTGGCTGATCCCGTCGCCGACCCGGCGCAGGGCGATGCCGTGCTCGGCGGCGAAGTCACGCATCCGGTCGTGGTGTCGGGCAGTGTCCCGACTCGCCGGGGGAGCGTAGTGGTCCCGGAAGAAGGCGATCCGCTCGGGACGGCGGACCTCCCCGCCCCCCATCTCCTCGAAGTAGTTCAGCGCCATCGGCGTGGAGGCGTCGGTGCCCAGGGCCGCATCGACCTCGCAGACGACGATGTCCCCGGCCCGGGCGGTGGTGCCCGCGGCCCGGGAGAGGATCTTCTCGCTGATCGTCGCTCCGTTCACCGGCCCCCGCCCCCGAGCTCCGAGACGACGCTGTCCAGGGCGTCCACGGTCCAGCGGACGTCGGCCGGGCGGATGTCGCCCATGTGGCCGATCCGGAGGGCCCGCCCCCGGAACTCGCCGAGCCCCCCGGCCACCAGGATCCCCTGCTCCTTCATCCGGCGGCGGAGCTCCGCCGCGTCGAGCTCCGCGGGCACCCGGACCGCCGTGAGCGTCGGCGAGAGCTCCTCAAGCTCCGGGCACAGGGGCCCGAAGCCGAGATCGGCCAGCCCCTCCCGGCAGATCCGGGCCATCGTCCGGTGGCGCTCGAAGACGGCCTCCACGCCCTCGTCGTGGATCATCCGCAGCGCGGCTTCCACCTGGAGGACCGGGTGCACGGGGGTGCTCCCCGGGGTCTGGGCGTGGGGTCGGGCCAGGTACTCCTTCACGGCGGCCAGGTCGAGGTAGTTCCGGGGCAGCGTGCTTCGCTCCGCCGCCGTCCACGCCTCGTCGCTCACGGCGACGAAGGAGAGGCCGGCGCTGGACATGAGCCCCTTCTGGGACGCGCCGACCGCCACGTCCAGGCCCCGGTCGTCGAAGCGGACCGGCGCCCCGCCCAGGGAGCTGATGCAGTCCACCAGGGTCAGGGCCCCGGCCTCCCGGGCCACCCGGGCCACCGCCCCCACGTCGTTCAGCACCCCGGTGGAGGTGTCGCTGTGGACCACCGTGACCGCGGCCGCCTCGGGCCGGTCGGCCAGGGCGGCCTCGACCTCGGAGGGATCGACCGAGCGGGTCCAGTCCGTGCACACCCGCTCGACCTCGACGCCGTAGGACTCGGCGAAGCCGGCCCACATCTCGCCGAACTTCCCGTTGCAGCAGGAGACGATCAGATCGCCGGGGGAGAGGAGATTGCAGATCGCCGCCTCCAGGGCGCCCCGGCCGCTCGTGTGCAGCAGGAGCACGTCGCCGGCGGCGCCGAAGACGGGGCGCAGCCCCTCGATCATCCCGGCGAGGTGGACCGAGAACTCGGGCTCCCGGTGGTGGAGCATGGGTCCGGAGCCGGCCCGGCGGACGGGCTCCGGCACCCGGCTCGGACCCGGCGTCATCAGCAGCGGCGCTTCCGTCCCGGGGTCGGGAGACGTCACTCCAGGATCCCCTTCTCCCGGAGGATCCGGTCGATCTCCGGCTTGAAGACTTCGCCGTCCCGGATCCGCTCGATCCGCTCGCCCTCGCCCTCCAGCTTCGCCTCGACCTTCTCCGCCACCCGGGCCGCGATCTCCCGGGGCACCACCGAGACCCCGTCCTCGTCGCCGACGATCACGTCGCCCGGCGCCACGGCCACGCTGCCGCAGGAGATCGTCACGTTGATCTCGCCCGGGCCGTCCTTGTCGCAGCCCCCGGGGCAGACCACCCGGCTGTAGACCGGAAAGCCCAGGGCGCGGATCTCCTCCACGTCACGCACCGCCCCGTCCACCACCAGCCCGCCCAGCCCGGCCGCCAGGGCCGAGTGGCACATGAGCTCGCCGAAGACCGCGCTCGTGGTGTTGCCGTTGGTGCTCACCACGACCACGTCGCCGGACCCGGCGACCTCCAGCGCCTTGTGGACCATGAGGTTGTCGCCGGGGCGGGCATTCACCGTGACCGCCACCCCACAGAGCGGCAGGCCGCTCCGGGAGCGGATCCCCGGGTCCATGAAGCGGAAGCGGCCCATGGCGTCGGCCACCGCAGAGCTCGGTGCTCCCCGGAGGCGCTCCACCACCGACGCCTCCGCCCGGGGCACATCGGTGAGGATTCGGAAGCCGATCTCGCCCGTCTCGCTCATCGTGTCGTCACTCCTCGTCGAAGCGCGTCCGCGCCCGGTCCAGGACCCGCTCCGCCCGGGCCAGGGCGGCGTCCAGGTCGGCGGAGATCTCATCGAACGCGTCGTAGCTCTGCTGCGTCGGCCGGGCGTCGGCGCTCAGGATCACGCCCTTCAGGTGGGCCAGGTGGTTCACGAGCTCCGTCCCGAAGTGCTTCAGGTCGCTCTCGGCCTCGGCCCGGTACTCGTAGAGGGCGCCCTCCGCCTCCCGCAAGTCGGCCGCCAGGGCCCGCGCCCCCTCGACGCCCCCGGGATCGTCGGCCGCGGCGATCCGCTCCTCGACGCGCTCCCGGGCGCGACGGAGCTCGACCACCGCCGAGGTCGCCTCGTCGAAGCGGCGGTGCACCCGGGTGGCGAGCTCGAACCGGGCCTCCAGATCGGCGTCGGTCACGTCGTCGAGCCGCGGGTCCTTCTCGACGCGGAACTCCTCCTCGAAGGGCTTGCCGTCGACCGTCAGACGCACGGTGTACTCCCCCGGTGGAACCCGGGGTCCGTCGGCGTTCGCCCCCCGGATCCGCATGCCCGGGAAGTCGGTGGCGGGCGGCGTCTTCATGTCCCAGCGGAGCCGGTGGACGCCGGCATCGGTCGGCACGGCCGGCGGGTGCGACGCGGAGCCCCAGCCGGGCCCGTTCACGACCTGGCCCACCTGGTTCACCACCGGCTCGAAGGGGGCCCGACCGCTCTCGCTTCCGAAGCTGCGCACGACTTCACCGGCGGCGTCGAGGAACTCCACGGTGACGACCCGGGCCGGCGCCTCCAGCCGGTAGTGGACGTCCACCACGTTCGCCCCCGGGATCCGGGCCCGACCGTAGAGCTCGGGTCCCACCCCGTGGGCCGGCCCCGCCCGGCTCCGGACGGCGTCGGCGGGACCGAAGAGGTGGACCGGCGCCGCCAGGGCCCGGGAGTCGAGCTGGCGGAGCACGTGGGCGGCGCCCTCCAGGAGCCGGAAGCCCCGGCCGAAGGTCGAGATCACCAGGTCGTCGTCCGCGACCTCCACGTCGGTGATCGGCGTGTCCGGCAGGTCGAGGGAGAAGTCCTGCCACCGGGCACCGTCGTCCAGCGATACGTAGACCCCGTGCTCGGTACCGGCGTAGAGGAGCCCCGGCCTCTCCGGGTCCTCCTTCACCGACCGCAGGTAGTGCCCGTGGGGGATTCCGTCGACGATCTTCGTCCAGGTCGCCCCGTAGTCGTCGGTCCGGAAGAGGTAGGGGCGCACGTCCTGGAGCTGGTACTTGTGGGCCGCCAGGTACGCCTTCCCGGGCTCGTGGGGCGAGGGGAAGATCAGCGCCGAGCGGGCGTACTCCGGGAGTCCGTCGGGCGTGACCTCCTCCCAGCTCCCGCCCCCGTCCCGGGAGAGCTGGGCCACCCCGTCGTCGGAGCCGGTCCAGATCACGCCCGGATCGTGGGGCGAGACGGCGAGGGTGAAGATCGTGGCGTAGTAGTCGCCGCTCAGGTAGTCCTTGATCGGAAACTCCGAGCCCCGGAGGGTCTCCGGGTCGGCCCGGGTCAGGTCCGGGCTGAGCCGCTCCCAGCTCCGGCCCCGGTCGTTGGTGCGCCAGACGTGCTGGGAGGCGGCGTAGACCACCTCCGGGTCGTGGGGCGAGGTGACGATCGGGAAGGTCCACTGGAAGCGCTCCCGGACCTCGCCGGCGTGCCTGCCGTCCTGTTGCCTGGGCCAGACGTCGATCCGCTGCCGCTGGCCCGTCTCCCGGTCGAAGCGGGTGATCCCGCCCCGCTGGGAGCCCCCGTACCCGAGGGTCGTCTCCACCGGGTGCTGGGCGATGTAGCCCTGCTCGCCCCCGGCCCCCTGGTACCAGAAGCCGCCCGTGCCGTCGCTGGGCACGCACTTCGAGGTCCCGTCCTGCTGGGCGCCGCAGACCAGGTACGGGTAGTCGGCGGTGACGAAGGCGTCGTACATCTGGGACGTGGTGTAGTCCTGGGCCGTCCAGGTCTCCCCGCCGTTCAGGCTCACTGCCGCGCCGCCGTCGTTGGCCTCGATCATCCGGTCCGGGTTCGTCGGGTCGATCCAGAGGTCGTGGTTGTCGCCGTGGGGCGGGCGCATCTCCCGGTAGGTCCGCCCCCCGTCGGCGGACCGGAACCAGTTCTTGTTCAGGACGTGGACGACGTCCGGGTCGGTGGGGTCGGCCACGATGCGGATGTAGTAGTCGGCCCGGTGGAAGAGAGCGTTGTGGGTGCCCACGTGCCGCCAGCTCCCACCGGCGTCGTCGGAGCGGTAGACGCCGCCCTCTCCCGGCGCCGCTTCGATGTTGGCGTAGAGGCGGTCGGGGTCCGCCGCCGAGACCGCGATCGCGGACTTGCCGATCACGCCTTCGGGGAGCCCGGGGTTGTCCGTGAGCTCGGTCCAGGTGTCGCCGCCGTCCGTCGACTTGAAGATCCCGCTGGTGCCGTTGGTGCGGCCTCCCCAGGGCGGCCGGTGGGCGTCCCAGATCGTGGCGTAGATCGTCTCCGGATCCCCGGGGTCGAGGATCAGGTCCGAGGCCCCGGCCAGCTCGTTCCGGAAGAGGACCCGCTCCCAGCTCCCGCCCCCGTCGTCGGTCCGGTAGACGCCCCGAGTCTCGTTGGGCCCGTAGGGATCGCCCAGGACGGCGGCGTACACCCGGTCGCAGTCCTCGGGATGGACCCGCATGCGGGCGACCACCTGCTGGCCCGTCTCCGAGGCCAGACCGACGTGGCTCCAGCTCTCGCCTCCGTTCCGGGTCCGGTACGCGCCGTCGCCGGTGTTCATGGTGCCCCGCCACTGGCCCTCGCCCATGCCCACGTAGACCACGTCCGGGTCCGCCTCGCAGATCCCGATCGAGCCGACCGACGCGCTCTCGAACCAGCCGTCGCTCGTCGGGCGCCAGGTCTCGCCTCCGTCGGTGCTCTTCCAGACGCCGCCGCCCACCGCGCCGAACCAGTATTCATTCGGGCGGGCCGCGGTCCCGGCGGCGGCGATCGAGCGGCCGCCGAGTCGTGGTCCCAGGCTGCGCCAGCTCCACTCTTCGAGGAGGTCGGACGGCAGCTCCTGGGCGGAAAGCGCGACCGGAGCCGCCAGGGCTATGAGGAGTACGAGGGTCATGCGCATATTGGTCTCCACGTCCATGGTCACCCGTTCTCCCGGGCCTCGGAGGGCAGCGAGATCGTCACCAGCCGCTCCTCCGTCATCTCGTCGATCGCGTAGCGGGGCCCCTCCCGGCCGAAGCCGCTGGCCTTCACCCCCCCGTAGGGCATGATGTCGACCCGGGCGCTGGACGTCTCGTTGACGTGGACGCCACCCATGCGGAGGCGTCGGGCGGCCTCGTAGGCCCGCTCGAGGCTCCGGGTGAAGACCCCGGCCGCCAGTCCGTAGGGGGTGCCGTTCACCGCGTCCACGGCATCGTCGAAGTGACGGTACGGCACGACCGAGAGCACCGGAGCGAAGATCTCCTCGCACATGACCCGGGCCCGGGGATCCGGATTCCGGAGGATCGTGGGCTGGAGGGTCGCGCCCTCCCGCTTGCCGCCCCGGACCAGGCGGGCGCCGCCCTCGAGGGCCTCCCGGATCCACTCCTCGGCCCGGACGGCCTCCTCCTCCGAGATCATCGGCCCCAGGAGCGTCTCCGGGTCCCAGGGATCCCCGACCTTCGCCCCCGCCGTCTCCACGACCAGCTTCTCCAGGAAGGCGTCCATGACCTGTTCCTGCACGTAGAGCCGCTGCACCGAGGTGCACACCTGACCCGCCTTCCGGAACGACGCCCGCACGACCCTCGGCGCCGCCCACTCCAGGGGCGCGTCCCGGCAGATCACGGTGGCCGAGATGTTGCCCAGCTCCATGGAAGTGGGACGGAGCCCGGCGTTGTGCTGGATCTCCCGGCCCACGGCCGTGCTCCCGGTGAAGGTGACGAAGTCGACGCCCTCTTCCAGGGTCAGCGGCGCGCCCACCTCCGGTCCCGGTCCGTGGAGGAGGCTCAGGAGCCCCGACGGGAGGCCGGCCTCGAGCAGCACCTGGCAGAGGATCGTGGCCGTCGCCGGGGTCTGCTCGGCGGGCTTGAGGACGACCGCGTTCCCGGCGGCCAGCGCCGGGGCGACCTTGTGGGCCACGGTGTTGAGAGGCGAGTTGAAGGGGGTGATGGCGGCCACGACGCCCAGGGGCTCCCGGACCGTGAACGCGCGCCGGTGGGTCTGGCCGGGCACGCCTTCGATGGGCACCATCTCGCCCCGGATCCGCTTCGCCTCCTCCCCGGAGAGGAGCAGCGTCTGGACGCAGCGGCGTACCTCGCCCTCGCCGTCGGCCCGGGTGAAGCCGGTCTCGGCGACGATCGAGGCGACGAGGTCCTCCCGGCGGCCCTCGAGGAGCTCCGAGGCCCGGCGCAGGATGCGGAAGCGGTCGTAGGGGGCCAGGCGTTCGCGCACCGACGCCTCCCGGGCCGCGTCCACCGCCGAGCCGATCTGCTCCGGGGAGGGCACGTGGGCCGAGGTCACCGGCTCCCCGGTGAAGCGGTCCTGGATCTCGAACGTCCGGATCCCGTCGACCCATTCCCCGTCGATCAGGAGCCTGGACTCGTCGGGCAGGCGTCCCGCACCGGTTCTCGTCATTCGTCCATCGCCTCGTCCAGGGCGGTGAGCACGTCGTCGAAGGTCTCCGGCTCTCCCTCCTCGAAGTAACGCCCGAGGTCGAGGCTGGCGACCCGGCGGTACCAGCGGGCCGCGGCCCGGGCCATCTCCGGCTCGAGGCCGAGGCCGGCGACCGTCCCGGCCACCTCCTCCATCTCGTGGCCCCGGCGGGCGGCGTGGAGGGCGAGTCGCCCCAGGGCGTAGTCCGCCCGCTCCCGCCACTCGATCCCCGGCAGGCTCTCCTGGACCGACGCCAGGACCCGGTCCTCGACTCCCCGGGCCCGGGCCGTGGCCAGGCACTCGAAGAGGAGGCACTCCAGGCCCTTGATCACGAGGCTCCGGCACATCTTCGCCGCCGCGGCCGCGCCGTATTCCGGACCCAGGACCTCGAGGCGCATCCCGTACGGCCCGAGACGGGCCGCGAGCTCGGGGGCGCCGGGGCCGCAGACGAGGATCGGGACCCGGCGGCCGTGCTTCGGCACCGATTCCATGACCGCCCCTTCGACGAAGCGACCGCCTCCCGTTCCGAGGGCGCTCCGGACCCGCTCCTTCCCGTCCGGCGAGACGGAGTTCAGGTCGAGGTAGAGGTGGTCCGGGCCGAGGTGGCCGGCGACGGAGGACGCCGCGGCGACCGCCGCCGACGGGACGACCGTGGAGACCAGGGTCTTCGCGGCAGAGGCCAGGTCGGCCGGCCCGTCCACCGGATCGATCCCCGCGTCCGAGACCCGCCGCCGGAGCGCGGCGCCTTCGTCGGCGTCCCCGAAGGCGACGTCGTAGCCGGCGACGCTCGCGCCGGCCTCGACGAGGGCGCCCCCCAGGGCCCGGCCCGCCTCGCCCAGCCCCAGGAAGCCCAGGTCGTGGGTCATCGGCGCCCTCCCGGGGCGACGTCGGAGACCGCGAAGCCCGGCTCCCTCAGGCTCTCCACCGACTCCAGGCTCCAGAGCTTCTCCAGGAGCGCTGCGCCCTCGTCCCCACCCACGACCGGCGCGACCAGCCCCCGGAACTTCGCTTCCAGCTCGCCGTCGCTCAGGGGGTCGTCGGGGTCCCCCTTCCGGGTCCGGCGGCGGCGCTCCAGGCGCTCGCCACCGGGCGTCCGGAGCTCGACCCGGGCGCCCCGACGCCCCGGAAAGGCCCGGTCGTGCTCCGGGTCCACCTCGAGCTCGACCCGCTCCATCAGATCCCTCACCCACCGGTCCGCCAACCCCTCCGCCGAGAACGCGTCGAAGCCGACCGAGCCGTGGACCACCGCCCACGCGACGACCCAGGGCAGGCTGAAGCGGGCCTCGGCGGCCGTCTCGGGGCGGGGGTTCCCGGTCACCTCCACAGCGGTCGCGTAGGTGGCCACGGAGATCCCCGCCACGTCGTCGGCCTCGAGCCCGTGGCGCTCCCGGAGCTCTAGGCAGGCGTCGATCGCGGCGAAGGTGTGGCCGCAGCAGGGGTGGTTCTTCACGGTGACCCGGGCCACGGCGTACGCGTCGCCCAGGCCGTCGAGGGCGGCGGCCCAGTCGGGATCGTCGGCCATCGCCCGGCCGAATCCGACCTCCCCCTCGAGGAGCTCCTTGGCACCGGGGGCGCCACCGGCCGCCAGGGCCGCGGCCAGGACGCCGACGCCGGCCGCGTGTCCCGCGTGTACCGGCTTGCTCATCGAGTCCGACCGGAACGCCTCCTGGAGCCCGGCGCCCAGCGTGCCGGCGTGGGCGAGGGCCCAGGTCATCGGCTCGGCGTCGAGCCCCAGGAGCGTGCCCGCGGCCGCCGCGGCGCCGAAGCCCCCTACCGTGCCCGTGGTGTGCCAGAAGCGGTAGTGGGCCGGGCTCACGGCCGCCGCGATCCGGGCGGCCACCTCGTAGCCGAGGATCACCGCGGCCACGAGGTCTCGCCCGCTCGCGTCCCGACGCTGGGCCACGGCCAGGGCGGCGGGAATCACCGTGCAGCCCGGGTGGAGGAGCCCGTCGCGGTAGATGTCGTCGACCTCCAGGGCGTGAGAGGCGGTGCCGTTGATCAGGGCCGCGGTGCGAACGGGCGCCCGCTCACCCGAGGGGTAGAGGACGGCCTCCCCCCGGCCGAGCTCGTCGGCGAGCTCCGCCCGGAGGACGCTTGCCGGCGGCTCCCGGCCTCCCGGCACCACCGCGCCGAACCAGTCGATCACCGCCCGCTTCCCGTGGTGGAAGAGCTCCGTGGACGGAGCCCGCTCCCGGGCCTCCACCAGGAATCCGGCCAGGCGCTCGAGGACGGTCACGGCAGGAGGCTCGGCCCGCGGACTCAGAACTGGGCCTCGTACTGGGCCGGGTCGATCCGGGCCTCGACGACCAGGGGGTGGTCCAGGGCCTCGAGGTCCCGGTCCAGGATCCGGTCCAGCTCGGCCCGGCTCGTGGCCCGGGCGCCCTCGCAGCCCATCCCCTCGGCGACCTTGACCAGGTCGGCCGGATCGATGCGTGTCATGGCGGCGGGATAGCCCCGCATCTCCTGCTTGATCTCGATCCGGTTCAGGCTGTCGTCGCAAAAGACCACCACCACCACGCCCAGCCCCCGCTCCGCCGCCAGCCCGAGCTCCCCCTGGACCATGGCGAAGCCCCCGTCCCCCACCGTGCACACGACGGCCCGGTCCGGGTGGAGGATCGCCGCCGTGAGCGCCGCCGGGAGCGAGAAGCCCATGGAGGAGAGCCCGTTGGTGATCAGCACGGTTTCAGGGACCGTCGCCCGCCACCCCTGGCCGACCAGAAGCTTGTGGGAGCCCACGTCGGTGCTCACGAAGGCGTCCGGCGGGCAGGCGTCCCGGAGGGCGTCGATGACGTCCGTGGGGTTGAGGCTCCCCTCGACCCGCCCCTCGTAGTAGGCGTCCCGGAGGGCGTCCCGGTGGGCAGCCACCTCGGCCTCGGACCACTTCGGCTGGCCGGAGAAGCCGTCGGCGAGGGTCTCCAGGATCGGCCCGATCGGCCCCACG
>CAZMPV010000004.1:4543-5981 GCA_964567985.1 uncultured Gemmatimonadaceae bacterium | reverse complement strand
CTGGCCGGAGAAGCCGTCGGCGAGGGTCTCCAGGATCGGCCCGATCGGCCCCACGAGCTCGACGCCCGCCGGGTAGATCTGGTCCGTGTTCGGAACCGTGTCCACGTGGATCGTCTCCACGTCCAGGGACCACGTCTTGATGAGCTCCACGGCGTCGAAGCCCACGGCGAAGAGGAGGTCGGCCCGGCCGAGAAAGTCCCAGACGATCTCGTTGCACGCCATGTCCAGGGTGCCGGCGTAGAGGGGGTGGTCCTCGGGGAAGACGCCCTTGGACATGGGCGAGACCACCACCGGACAGGAGACGGCCTCGGCGAAGGCGACCAGGGCGTCCGTGCAGCGGGCCGACGCGGCGGAGCGGCCGGCCAGGATCACGGGCCAGCCGGCGTCGGCCAGGAGGCGGCCCGGATCTCCGCCGCCGTCCCGGCGGACGACCCGGGGCCAGCCGGCCTCCTCCAGGGGCGGGAGCTCGACCCGGGCGTCGTCCGCCGGCTCGGTGATCAGGTCGTGGTTCGTCGAGAGGTGGACCGAGCCGGGCCGAGGGGCGACGGCAGTCCGGAGCGCCTTGCGCATGACCGTGGCCGCCCCACCCGGGACGATCGAGCTCGTCCACTTCGTGACCGGCGCGAACATGCGCCCGTGATCCACCACCTGGTGGGTGAAGTACGCCTCCCGCTTCGAGCTCGTCTGGCCGGAGATCGCCAGCATGGGAGCCCGGTCCATGTAGGCGTTGGCGACGGCGTTGACCAGGGAGGTCGAGCCCGGACCCAGGGTGGAGATGCAGACCCCCGGCCGGCCGGTGAGCATCCCGTAGGCCTCGGCCATGAAGCCGCCGGTCCCCTCCCGGCGGGCCAGCACGAGGTCGAGCCCCTTTCGTCGAGCGATCTCCACGAGCTCGATGTTCGAGGTTCCGGGATAGCCGAAGACGTGGCCGATCCCGGCCGCGTCGAGGTAGTCGACGATGACCTCGCCCATCATACGGGTCTCCGGCAAGACGTCCTCCAGCGTCACGGTCCGCTCCCCGAGCAGCCCGGGGAGGCCTCCGGACGGAACGGCCCGTCCGCTCCTCCCCCCCTCGGCACAGTCCCTCACTGTGACCGTCGGAGCGACCGGGGGCAACCGGCGCCCGAACGTCCCGCCGCGCGCGGTGTCGGCGCCTACATCGTCCTTGCTGGCCGCTGGCCGGCCGGGGCATGATGGATGGGCCCGAGCGCCGTCCCTAGGTTCCCGGGCGGCCGGGGCGTGGGCGGGCGGCGCCCCGCCCCAGGCGTCAGGGCTGCGCCACGACGGGGGACCGGCCTCCGCTCTCCTCCACCGGCGGCAGGTCGAACCGCCCCAGGAAGTCGTCGAAGCGGGGGTCGTCGCGAAGCGGCTCCGCCCACGGCGACACCCGGATCCAGGCGAGCCAGCCGTGATGGGGCTCGTACCGGGTCCAGCGGAA
>CAZMPV010000004.1:0-4443 GCA_964567985.1 uncultured Gemmatimonadaceae bacterium | reverse complement strand
GGCGCGATGGCGTCGGGCTGGAGCTCGCGGGCCGCCTTCGCTTCGGCCAGGGCTTCCTCGACTCGGCCGTACCGGAGATACAGTCCGCCGAGCCACGCGGTGTGCAGGGGGGTGAGCGGGTCCAGCTCCTTGGCGAGCACGTGCTGCGTGACCGCCTCCTCCCGACGGTCCACGAGGTGCAGATACCAGGCGTAATGGTACCGGCTCATGGCCAGGCTGGGGTTGAGCTGGTTGGCCCGCCGGAACCGACGCTCCGCCTCCTCCCAGTCGTACTCCCAGTAGAGGTTGACTGTGGCCAGGATGAGGTGGGCCTCGGCCAGGTCGGGATCCAGGTTGAGGGCCCGCTCGGCGGCCTCCCCTGCCCGGGTCCAGACTTCAGCGGTGGCCACGGGGCTGTGTCCGAGCGTGAGGTACCCCAGCGCCAGACCCGCGTATGCCCGGGCGTCGGCCGGGTTGCGGTCCACGGCGTCGTGCAGCAGGTCGAGCCCCCGACGGACGGCCTCCGGCGAGCCCCTGTTGATCTCCCGCATTCCCCTCAGATACGCCTCGTACGTCTCAGGATCCACAGGATCGGCTTCCGCCAGCCGGCTCGCCTCCTCCGGCGCGAGCTCGACCTGGACCTGCCGGGCGATCTCCCGGGCCACCTCTCCGTGCATGGTGAAGACGTCCCGGACCGGCGAGGTGAAGGTCTCCGACCAGCGCAGACGCTCCTCCGGCACCGCCTGGACCAGGCGGACGTCCATGCTCACCGTGTCGCCGCTGCGGACCACCGCGGACTCCACCACGTCTTCCACGTCCAGCTCGGCCGCGATCTCCGGTAGGCTCTTTTCGCTGTCCGCGTACTTGGCCGTGGAGGTCCGTGAGATCACCCGGAGCGCTCCCACCCGGCCCAGCCGGGAGATCAGGGCGTCGTGCATTCCCGCCGCGAAGTGCGCCTGGCTCTCGTCGCCGGACAGGTTCGTGGGCGGGAGGACCGCCACGGCATGCTCGGCGGCCATGGTGGGATCGGAGGGGTCGGCGCCGCCCTCGGAGCCGACCGGGCCGAGCACCACCGCCCCAAATACGCCGGCCACAGCGATGAGCGCGAGCAATCCCGCCTCCAGGCGAGTGACCCGCTGAGCGCCCCGGGCGCCGTGAAACCAGGAGAGGACCACCACCGCGACGGCACCCGCGGCCAGGAGGACGGCGACGATCCGGACGACGGACTCTCCCCAGCCGAAGAGGGCGGCCAGGAAGCCCAGGGCTTCCAGCCCGCCCCACGCCGTCACCAGGTAGCCGGCCGTCCACTGGACGACCTTCCGGTCCAGGAGGCGCTGGAGCGTGGGGGTCATGGGTGGCGGTCCTGCCGCGCCGACGGCTGCCCGTGAGCGCTGAGGGACGACGCATGCTCAAGCTCAACGTTTCCCCCCGAGCGCCCCCGACACAAGGATATTCCGGCCGGCCACCTCCTCCCCCCCGGGCCGCGCGCTTGCGGTGCTCGGGCGCCGGCATGCATCCTGCGAGAGTCGGAAGGGCCGGCGGGAAACATCCCCAGACAGGTAGGCCTATGACGCCAGACGATCGCCCCCCCACCGATCCCGCCCCCCTCGTCCGCTGGTTCCGGGACGTCGACATGGACGACGTCCAGGAGGTCGGCGGCAAGGCGGCCTCCCTGGGCGAGATGTACCAGACCCTGACGGAGCGGGGGGTGCGGGTCCCCGACGGCTTCGCCACCACCGCCGCGGCCTTCCGGGCCTTCATGGACCAGGAGGGCGACCCCGACGCGTGGGAGGGGGTCGAGACCGACGAGCACCTCCGGGGCCTCAAGGCCGAGGCGCTCCGGCAGGACACTCTGGCCGGCGCCCTCCGCGTCCTCATCGGCGACGGCGTCTCCTCCGAGCACCTGGATCTCCACAGCCGGGCCGCCCTGGCCCGGGGCTTCGTCCGGGCGACGCCGATCCCGGAGCCCGTCCGGGCCGGGATCGAGGAGGGCTACGCGGCGCTCTGCGACGAGTACGACGGGCGGGTGGACGCCGCGGTCCGCTCCTCGGCCACCCGGGAGGACTCGACCCTGGCCTCCTTCGCCGGCCAGTACGAGTCCTTCCTGAACGTCCGGGGCACCGAGGACGTCCTGGAGGCGTGGAAGAAGTGCGCGGCCAGCGCCTTCACCGAGCGGGCCGTGAGCTACCAGCTCGGCCGGGAGATGGACCCCCTGGGCGGGGCGGTCTCGGTGGTCGTCATGAAGATGGTCCGCTCCGACATCGCCACCTCGGGGGTCATGTTCACCATGGACCCGGACTCGGGGAACCGGAACGTGGTGCACATCACCTCCTCCTACGGGCTGGGCGAGCTCGTCGTCCAGGGGAGCGTCTCGCCGGACACCTTTCTGGTCTGGAAGGAGGGGCTCCGCCGGGGCCGCCACGCCCTGGTCCACCGGACGCTGGGCGCCAAGGACCGGAAGCTCGTCTACTCGAGCCAGGGCGGCACCGCCACCGAGAGCGTCGACGTGGAAGCGGCCCATCAGCGCCGCTGGTCCCTGAGCCGGGAGGAGGCGGTGGAGCTGGCCCGAATGGCGCTCTCCATCGAGGAACACTACGGCCAGCCCATGGACATCGAATGGGCGAAGGACGGCTACTCGGGCGACCTCTTCATCGTCCAGGCCCGGCCCGAGACCGTCCACTCGCCGAACGGAGGCGCCGGGACGATGGAGAGCTACTCCATGGATCCCGCCCTCGTCGAGCGGCTCCACGACGAGGGGAAGGTTCTGGTCTCGGGGGTGGCCGTCGGCACCCGGATCGGGAGCGGCCGCGTCCGGATCTACCGGGACTACGAGGAGGTCATCGAGCGGAAGCGCCAGCTCCGGAACCTCAAGAAGGAGGGGCGGGACCTGGGCGACCTCCCCGCCGAGGAGCGGGTCTTCGATCCGGGCGACGTGCTGGTCACCGAGCTCACCACCCCGGACTGGGAGCCGCTGATGAAGGAGGCCTCCCTGATCGTCACCGAGAAGGGCGGGCGGACCTCCCACGCGGCCATCGTCGCACGGGAGCTGGGCATCCCCGCGATCGTGGGCTGCGACCACGCGACGACGGCCCTCACCCCCCTGGAGGAGGTCACCGGCTCGTGCGCCGACGGGGACACGGGCTACGTCTACGAGGGCCGCCAACCCTTCGAAGTGGACCGGATCGAGCACGACGAGATCCCAGAGCTCCGCACGAAGGTCAAGCTCAATGTCGGCTTTCCCGGCAAGGCGCTCCACGACGCCATGCTGCCCTCGGACGGGGTGGGCCTGGCCCGCCTGGAGTTCATCCTGACGGCCCAGGTCGGCGTCCATCCGCTGGCGCTCTACTGGTTCGACGAGCTCCGGGCGTTCACCGAGACCGGTACGCTCGCCGAGGGCCTGGAGCCCTTCCGGGAGGCCGTCGAGGCCGAGGACCCCCACGAGCTGAAGACGCTCCTGGGGGCCGTGGAGCGACGCACCGCCGGCTACGCGGACCGCCGGCAGTTCTTCGTGGACCAGGTCAAATATGGTGTGGCGCTGATCTGCGCCGCCTTCCACCCCCGGCCGGTCCTGGTCAGGCTCTCGGACCTGAAGTCCAACGAGTACCGGGACCTGCTGGGCGGGCGCCTCTTCGAGCCCGTGGAGGAGAACCCGATGATCGCCTGGCGAGGGGCGTCGCGCTATGTCGACGAGGCCTTCGCCCCGGCCTTCGAGATGGAGACCGAGGCGCTCCGCTTCGTGCGCCAGGAGATCGGCCTGGACAACCTCCAGCTGATGGTGCCCTTCTGTCGCTCCCCGGAGGAGGGGAGCGAGGTGGTCCGTCGTCTCGACCGCCGGGGGCTGTCACCCCAGGCCGGCGTCCCCCTCTTCCTCATGGTCGAGCTCCCCTCCAACGTGATGGACGCGGAGCGCTTCATCGAGGAGATGTCGCTCGCCGGAGGGTCCATCGGCACCAACGACCTGGTCCAGACCGTCTACGCCGTCTCCCGTGACGACATGGAGCGCTACGCCCATCCCGTGGACGCCCGTTCCCCGGCCGTGAAGGCCATGGTCCGCCAGGCCATCGACCGCTTCAACGACGCCGGCCTGGAGATCGGCATCTGCGGCCAGGCACCCTCGGATTACCCGGACGAGGTGCCCCCCTTCCTCGTGAACTGCGGCATCACCTCGATCTCGGTGACGTCGGACTCGCTGATCCGGGTCCGGATGGCGGTGGCCGAGGCCGAGGCGCGGACGGAGGCGGTGCCGAACCCGGGAAGCTGACGGAGTCGAGCTCCCGGGCCTCGGGCACGATCCGCCCCCCGAAGCTGTTGAGGAGCACGGCGCTCACGCTGGCCGCCATGGCCACCATGGCCCAGACGGGATGGACGATTCCGGTGGCGGCCAGGGGAACGCCGACGCCGTTGAAGGCGAAGGCGAGCCAGAGGTTCTGGACCGTCTTCCGGTAGCTGGCGTGGCCGATGTGG
>CAZMPV010000003.1:15495-23476 GCA_964567985.1 uncultured Gemmatimonadaceae bacterium | reverse complement strand
CCCATCGGGTAGTCGTCGTCCGAGCCGGGCCGGGTGAACGGCCAGTCGATCTTCTTCGCCTTCCTCGACTTCCGGCCGGGCTTCGCCGCGCCCCAGAACTGCCAGAGCTTGTAGAAGAAGTTCGCGATCCTGTCGAAGAGGCTGGGCTCCTCGACGTGGCCCCACCCGCTGGGCACCTCTCCCGCCGCGTCCCAGCGGCCCTCCCGGTTCAGGTTGTCCTGCGACAGCTTCCGCAGCCGGCGCACGACCGAGCCGAGCGTGCGGGAGCCGGCGGTGGAGAAGACCGAGCCGGGCGGCGTCTTGTAGAAGGGGCTGAACTTGTCGGGGAAGCCGGGCATCGTGCAGCCGATGCACACGCCCCCGGCCTCCATGCAGCCACCCACGTGGTTGATGGCGCCCCGCTTCACGATGTTGCAGTTGACCACCGGGCCCCAGCAGCCGACCTCGACCAGGCACTCCTTGTCGCCGTACTCCTCGGCGAAGACGCCCTCCTCGTAGTAGCCGGCCCGGGTGCAGCCCCGGTGGACGGTCTCGTCGAAGAGCCACGAGGGTCGGCCCAGGGCGTCGAAGTCCGGAATCGGGCCTATGCCCTGGAGGTAGAGGAGGATGGTCGTGATCGTCTCGGTGAAGTTGTCGCCGACGGGCGCGCAGCCGGGGACGTTGATCACCGGAAGGCCGAAGGCGCTCCGGTAGTCCTCGCCCAGGAAGTCCATGGTGCTCATGGCGCCCGTGGGGTTGCCGGTGGCCGCCGGGATCCCGCCCCAGGTGGCGCAGGTGCCCACCGCGAGCACCGCCGCGGCCCCAGGGGCGAGGCGGTCCAGCCATTCGGCAGTGGGGACCGGCTGGGACCCGTCCTCGGTCTCCTCGACCCCGAGGCTCGACCAGTAGCCGCCCGTCCGGGCCGCGATCCGCTCGTCGGGGATCGACCCCTCGAAGATGACCACGTAGGGGGCGTCGAGCTTGCCCTCCCAGGCCATGCGGAAGTTGTGGACGAACTCCTCGCCCGCCTCCACCGACAGGACCGGATGGTGGAGGACGACCTTCGGCAGACCCGGGAGGTTCCCGTTCAGCAGGTCCTCGACGCTCGGGTTCGTGGCCCCGGCCGTGGCGATCGTGCAGCCGTCGCAGCTCATTCCCGCGAGCCAGAAGGCGTGGACGGTCTTGAGCGGCCCCTCCTGGAGCTCCTCGGGGCGCGGCGACTCCTGACGACGCTCCTTGATCTCCGCGGCGGTGGAGCGGAGGCTGGCCTCCCCGACGGCGGCCGAGCGGCCCCCGGGTTCGGCGGTCTTGGTCGTCGACGACATCGTCTCCTCCTCGTTCAGCAGATGCGGGGGAGGGCGTCCCCCACCAGCATGTCCAGGACCCGGCGGCCGCCGAGCCCCGTCCGGACGAAGACCATCTCCTCGGGCTCCGCCACGACCTCCCCCACGTCCGCGGCCTCGGCCCCCAGGGGGTGGGCCCGGAGCGCCTCGAGGGCGGCGTCGGCGACGTCCGGCGCCACCACCGCCACCATCTTCCCCTCGTTGGCCATGTGGAGGGCGTCGATCCCGAGGATCTCGCACGCGCCGCGTACCTCCCGGCCGATGGGGATCCGATCCTCCTCCAGCGTGATTCCGACCCCGGAGCTCACGGCGATCTCGTTCAGGGCCGCGGCCAGCCCGCCCCGGGTGGCGTCACGGAGGCAGTGGACCTCCTCGCCGCAGGCGTCCAGGAGCGCCTCCACCAGGCCGTTCAGGGGGGCCGTGTCGGAGTCGATCTCGCTCTCGAGCTCCAGGTTCTGCCGGGCGATCATCACCGCCACGCCGTGCTCGCCCAGAGGCCCGGTGACCAGGACCCGGTCTCCGGGCCGGGCGTTCAGCGGAGAGATCCGGGCGTCGGAGCGCACCCGGCCCACCCCCGACGTGTTGATGTAGATCCCGTCGCCGTGGCCCTTCTCCACCACCTTCGTGTCGCCGGTGATTACCGTCACGCCGGCGTGCTCGGCGGCGGCCCGGGCCGACTCGACGATCCGCTGGAGCTCTTCCACCGGGAAGCCCTCTTCGAGGACCACCGCGAGGGAGAGGTGGAGCGGTCGGGCCCCCACCGCCGCCAGGTCGTTCACCGTCCCGTGAACGGCGAGCTGGCCGATGTCGCCCCCGGGGAAGAAGAGGGGGCTCACCACGAAGGTGTCGGTGGTCAGCGCCAGCCGCTCCTCGGTCCCCGCCAGGTCGAAGACGCCGGCGTCGCCCATCTCGTCCAGAACCGGGTTCGAGAAGGCCGCGCCGAAGACGCCTTCGACGAGGTTGTGGGACGCCTTGCCCCCGGAGCCGTGGGAGAGGGTGATCCGCTCCTCCGTCAGGTAGAAGGTCCCCTTCCGCTTCTGCTTCGCCTCCTCGATCCGGTCCAGGACCTCCTGGAGGGTGCGCTTCCCGTCCCTCACGCGGACACCTCCTCCTGCTCGCCGGCCCGCTCCCGCTTCGCCTGCTCCTGGAGGTGGATGCGGCCGTACTTGTAGGCGGCGGCGCAGGCGCCCTCGGACGAGACCATCGGGCTGCCCATGGGCGTCTCGGGCGCGCACTCGGTGCCGAAGACCCTGCACTCCCAGGGCTTGATGACGCCCTTGAGGACCTCGCCGCACTGACACGCCTTGGGGTCGGCGACCCGGATCCCGGGCACGTCGTACTTCTTCTCCGCGTCGAAGTCGGAGAACTCGTCCCGGAGCTTCAGGGCGCTCCTGGGGATGAAGCCGAGCCCCCGCCACTCGTACTGGGGTCGGAGCTCCATCGTCTCCCGGATCGCCTCCAGGGCCTTCCGGTTTCCGTCCTGGCGCACGACCCGGCCGTACTGGTTCTCGATCTCGCAGCGTCCCTCCCGGAGCTGCTCCAGGAGCATGAGCACGGACTGGATGAAGTCCAGGGGCTCGAAGCCGGCGATGACCACCGGGCGCTCGTAGTCGTCGGCGATCCAGTCGTAGGGATCCACGCCGATGATCGTGGAGACGTGCCCCGGTCCGACGAAGCCGTCCAGCCGCATCCCGGGGGAGTCGAGGATCGCCTTGATCGCCGGGAGGATCGTCACGTGGTTGCAGAAGACCGAGAAGTTCTCCACGCCGAGCTGTCGCGCCCGGAGCAGGGTGGCGGCGGTGGCGGGCGCGGTGGTCTCGAAGCCGATGGCGAAGAAGACCACCTCCTTCCCGGGCGTGTCCATCGCGACCTTCAGCGCGTCCAGGGGCGAATACACGAAGCGGACCTCGGCGCCGTCGCCCTTGGCGTCGAGGAGGCTCTCCTCGCTCCCGGGCACCCGCATCATGTCGCCGTAGGTGGTGAAGATCACGTCGTCCCGCCGGGCGATGGCCAGGGCGTCGTCCACCCGGCCCATGGGCATGATACAGACCGGACACCCGGGCCCGTGGACCAGGTCGATGTTGTCGGGGAGGAGCTGGTCGATCCCGTGCCGGTAGATCGTGTAGGTGTGGCCGCCGCAGACCTCCATGAAGTTGACGGGCTCTTCGCCGGCGAGCTCCTCGATCCTGGCCAGGAGCCCTCTGGCGATCTTCGGATCCCTGTACTCGTCGATGTACTTCACGCTCGCTCCCCCCGGGTCCCGTGATCGTCGTCGTCCGCGCCGCGCCCGCCGGCTCCGCCGTCCAGGAGCCGCTGCACCAGGGCCAGGACGGTGTGATACGCCGTGGCGTGGGCTTCCTGGATCCGGGGAACGTGGCTCGACGGGGCCACGATCACCGCGTCCAGAAAGCCCTCCTCGGCCATGCGCCCCCCCTGGTAGCCGGCGAAGCCCACGGTCGTCATCCCCCGATCCTTCGCCTCTCGGAACGCTGCGATCACGTTCTCGCTCTCCCCGCTCGTGGAGAAGCCGACCGCCACGTCGCCCTCCTCGCCGTACGCGATGACCTGCCGGGCGAAGACGTTTCCGAACCCCACGTCGTTGGCCACCGCCGTGACCACTCCCCGGTCCTGGACCAGACAGAGAGTGGGAAGGGCCCGCCACCCCTCCACGGGCGGATCGGTCAGGTCCGCCGCCAGGTCCTGGGCGTCGGTCGCGCTCCCGCCGTTGCCGAAGGTCAGGACCTTCCCTCCGGCTCCGAGGGCGGCCGCGAGAATCCGGGCCGCCCGGATCAGGGCGTCCTCGCTCCGCTCCAGGGTGGCGCGCCTGAGGTCCGTGACGTCGCCGGCCTTCTGGAGCGTGGAGCCCCGGACGTCGTCCAGGACGGGTCCGGGCTCGGCCCGGTCGCCGCCCAGGAAGGGATAGAGCCCGCCGGTGGGATCGCTCACGCTTCCTCCTCCCGGACCGTCCCGATCGCGAAGCCCATGTGGACCACGACCCGGTCGCCGGCGCCGACTCCGTCCACGAGGTCCAGGGCGGCGTCGACCTCGCTGCGCCCCCGGGAGTCCTCGTCCAGGCGGACCCGGGCCGTGGCGCCCCCGTCCGCCAGCTCCACGACGGTGCCCACCAGGCCTTCGTCGCCGCAGATCGAGCAGCGGCCGGTCTCGTCGGGCACGCAGACCGGATCGTCGGCGCCGGGCACCGCCGGCCGGGGCAGCTCTTCGGGGCTCACGGGCCCTCCTCCTCGCCGTCTTCCAGGAGGCCGGTGTGGTCGAAGAAGACGTGCACCAGCTCCCAGAGCACGTGGTAGAGCGTCTCCTGGACCTCCTGGACCACCGTGGCGTCGTCGTCGGGCACCACGAAGAGGTGATCGAGCTCGGCGTCGGCGAGGGCGCCGCCGTCGCCCCCGGCCAGCCCCACGGCGAGCATGCCCCGCTCCCGGCCCCGCTCCAGAGCCTCGAGCACCGCGGGCTCCCCGCCCCGGGCGGTGATGCCCATGGCGATGTCCTCCGGCCGGCCCAGGTGCCCTAGCGTCTCGGCGAAGTCGCCCTCCAGACAGAGGGCGGGGAGCGCCCGCTTGCCCACCAGGACCGGGTGGACGAACTCCACCGAGACGTGATAGGCGTCGGTCTCGCACGCCCCCCTGCCGAAGACCAGGAGCCGGCCGCCCCGATGGAAGCGACGGGCCATGTCCCAGCACGCCCGGGAGACGGCGTCGGCGTGCTCGCCGAAGAAGGCGTCCGAGACCTCCGCCGTCCGCTCGAAGCGTGCCCGGGCCTCGGCACGGAGCGTCTCGTCGGAGCGCTCCGGAAAGGGACTCCGATCGGGGGTCGGCTCGGCCGAGCGCGCGGCGGCCAGCTCGGGACCGCTCATGCGATATCGCTCCCCTTCAGGTCTTCCATCTCCTGCTCGAACTCCTCGCCCAGATCCTTGAGGAAGGCGTACGTCTCGGCCGCCTCCTCCTCGTCCACCTTCTGGATGGCGAAGCCCACGTGAATGAGGACCCAGTCGCCGACCTCCAGGCCGTCGTCCACGACGAGCCCCACGTTCACGTTCCGCTTGACCCCGCCCACGTCGACCTTGGCGATGTGGCCGGTCTCGTCCACGAACTCCTTCACCTGACCCGGGATCGCGAGGCACACGGTCGGTCAGCTCCTTCCCGTGGGAGGCGCGCTCGTCGCGGCGGCGCCGGGCGCCGTCCGGGCATCGGCCGTGCGGAAGCCGCTCTCCCGGGTCGTGTCGGCGTCGGCCCGGGACCGGCTCGGATCCCCCTCCAGGGCGTCCGGCTCCTCCTCCGGGCCGGCCCCGATCCTGGCCGCCGCCACGGCGGCCTGTCCGAGAGCGAGGCCTCCGTCGTTCGGGGGAACGGCCCGGTGGAGCAGCACCCGGAACCCGTCGGCCTCCAGGGCATGGGCGGCGGCCTCGGCGAGGCGCACGTTCTGGAAGACGCCGCCGGTCAGGACCACGGTTCCCGGGCCCGTCTCAGAGCGGATCCGCCGGCAACCGGCGACCACGGCGTCCCGGACGGCGTTGTGGAAGCGGGCGGCGGCCCGGTCGGGCGCCACTCCTCCGGCCGTGTCTTCCGCCAGGGCCCGGAAGAGGGGACCGGGGTCCCAGCGCCAGGGCTCTTCGCCCTCTCCCTCCCGGAGGACCACCGGATAGCTCCCCTCCTCGTCCGGCACCGCCAGGGCCTCGAGCTCCATGGCCGCCTGGGCCTCGTAGTCCGCCTCGAGACGGACGCCGGCCACGGCCGCCGCGGCGTCGAAGAGGCGCCCCACGCTCGAGGTCGGGGGGCTGGCCGCGCCGCTCCGGATCATCTGGCGCACCGGGCCGATCCGCTCCGGATCGACCCGCTCCCGGAGCCGCTCGGCGAAGTCGGTCGCGGTCTCCGGGTCCGCGCCCTCCAGGTGGGAGAGGGCCATCCTCCACGGCTCCCGGACGGCGGCGTCGCCGCCGGGGAGGGGCCGGTAGGCCAGGTGTCCCCGGCGCTCGAAGCCGGCGAGGTCCGCCACGAGGAACTCGCCGCCCCAGATCGCCCCGTCGCTCCCGTAGCCGGTCCCGTCGAAGGCCACCCCGATGGCCGGGCCGTCTTCGCCGTGCTCGGCCAGGCACGCGGCCACGTGGGCGTGATGGTGCTGGACACCGATCGCCTCCATCCCCTCCTCCCGGGCCCGCTCGTCGGCGAGCTTCGTCGACAGGTATTCGGGATGCAGGTCGTGTGCCACCACCTCGGGCTCGACGTCGAAGAGCCCCGCGAAGTGGTCGATCCCGTCCCGGAGGGTGCGGTACGCGGCCCAGCTCTCCAGGTCTCCCACGTGCTGGGAGAGGAAGGCCCGGTCCTCCCGGAGGAGGCAGAAGGTGTTCTTGAGGTGCCCCCCCACCGCGAGAATCGGTACCGGCGCCGCCCGACCCATCCGGACGGGGCCCGGCGCCCAGCCCCTGGACCGGCGCACCGGCCGGGCCTCGCCCGCCATCACCCGGACCACGCTGTCGTCGCACGGGACGTGGATCGGCCGGTCGTGGGTCAGGAAGGCGTCGGCCACCGCCGAGAGGCGTCGCACGGCCTCGTCGTCCCGGTAGGCGATCGGCTCCCCGCTCCGGTTGCCGCTGGTGAGGACCAGGGGGCGCCCGAAGGCCTCGAGCAGCAGGTGGTGGAGCGGGGTGTACGGAATCATGAGCCCCAGGACGTCCAGACCCGGGGCCACCCCGGCCGCCACCCGCTGGTCGGCCCGGCGCTGCAGAAGAACGATGGGACGGCGGATCGAGGTCAGGGCCTCCTCCTCCGGACCGTCGATCCTGCAGAGGCTCCGGGCCGCCGCCAGATCCGGGACTATCAGGGCGAAGGGCTTCGACGCCCGGCCCTTCCGGTCCCGGAGGCGCGCCACGGCCTCGGCGCTGCGGGCGTCGCACGCCAGGTGGAAGCCCCCCAGCCCCTTCACCGCCACGACGAGCCCCCGCTCGAGGCGGTCCACGGCCCCGTCGAGGGCGTCGGGGCCTTCGAGCCGCTCCTCCGGGCCTTCCACGTCCATGAGCTCCAGGCGAGGCCCGCACGCCGGACAGGCCGTGGGCTGGGCGTGGAAGCGCCGGTCCGTCGGGTCGTCGTACTCGGCGCGGCACGCGGGGCACATCTCGAAGCCCGCCATCGTCGTCCGGGGCCGGTCGTAGGGAACGTCCCGGACGATCGTGAAGCGGGGGCCGCAGCGGGTGCAGTTCAGGAAGGGATAGCCGTGGCGACGGTCGTCCGGATCCCGGAGCTCCCGGAGACAGTCCGGGCAGGTGGCCACGTCCGGGGAGACCAGCGTGCGAACACCGGGCTCACCGGCGCTCTCCTCGATCCGGAAGCCCTCGTGGTGGTTCGGGGTCAGCGTCTCGGAGCGGACGCCGTCGAGGTCGGCGAGGGGCGGAGCCTCGGAGGTCAGCGCCCGGGTGAAGCGGTCGAGGTCGTCCCCGGGGCCCTCCACGTCGATGGTGACGCCGGCCGGGTCGTTCCGGACCCACCCCCGGAGCTCCCAGCGCCGGGCGAGGCCGAAGACGAACGGACGGAACCCTACGCCCTGACAGATACCCGAGACGCGAATCCTGCGACGTTCCACCGGGCGCTCCTCGCCCTGGAGGAGGACTCCGCGGGAATCCGAGGGAAGACCCCACGGGGGATCTCCGC
>CAZMPV010000003.1:0-15395 GCA_964567985.1 uncultured Gemmatimonadaceae bacterium | reverse complement strand
CCCTGGAGGAGGACTCCGCGGGAATCCGAGGGAAGACCCCACGGGGGATCTCCGCAAGACGGCCGCGGTTGAGGGCATCTCACCCGGTTTCCCACAGCCTTCTGCAGCAGGGAATAAATAACCTGACAGGAACGTCAACCGCAAGCTGGAGAACGGCCGAGCGGGCCCACGCCGGGCCGGCTTCGGACGGGACGTGAGCGCTCTTTCCGGAAAGGGGAACGTGTAGGAAGCACGCCGCGTTGTGGCCCGAGCCCTTCAACGTGCTTGCGCCCCCCGGTCCGACGGTCGATACTGCGGACGAGGCTCGTCCCACCCGTCCCACGAGGAGTCCGGATGCCGGATCGTCCCGCGCGCCGTTCCGCCGTCGTCGGCCTCGCCCTCCTCGCCGGCCTCGCCGCCTGCGCCCCCGAGCCCACCCCCGAGCAGGAAGCCCGGAGAGACTCCCTGGCCGCCCTCGCGCCCCTGGAGCGGCTTCCCGAGAGCGAGGCGGGCGATCTCGTCCGCCGGGCGATCGAGGCCCACGGAGGCTGGGACGCGTGGGCCGCGCTGCCCGCCGTCGACTACCGGAAGACCACGATCTCCTACGCCGACGACGGCACGGTCACCGACTCCACCGTGGAGCGGCATCGCTACGCCCTCGACCCCGGGCCCCGGATGCGGATCGACTGGACAGACGAGGACGGACGCCGGATCACGCTGATGAACGACGGCGACGAGGCGTGGCGCTTCGTGGACGGGGAGGAGTCACGGAGCCTGACCAACCCCCACCAGGCGTGGAATTCGACCTTCGGCTCCCACTACGTCTTCGGCCAGCCCTTCAAGCTCACCGACCCCGGGGCCAACTTCGAGTACCTGGGAGCCGACACGCTGGAGGACGGCACGGCCGTGGAGGGCCTCCGGGTCCGCTACGACCCCGGCGCGGGGAGCGCCGGAGGCATGCACACCTGGGTCTACTACTTCGACGCCTCCTCCGGCATGCTGGCCGGCTACCGCTTCGGCGAGGGCGACGCCGTGGATCCCGGCTCGCTGACGACCTACGGCGACTTCCACGACGTGCGCGGGGTCCGGCTCTACCGGCGGCGGACGGCCCACTCGGTGGAGGACGACGGCGAGCTGCGCACGGTGCGGGTCTACCGTCACGAGAACCACGACCCCTCTCCGCTGCCGGACTCGATCTTCGTGCACCCGGAGCGGAGGAGCGGCTGAGGCGCGCCGGCCTCACTCCCCGGGGAGGCCCTTCACGGTCGGTCGCCACAGGTAGACGTTGCCGCCCAGCCGGCCTCCCACGAAGGCGACGACCGCCGCCGTTACCCCCACCATCCCCACGCCCCAGCCGAAGGCGCTGAAGAGCGCCGCGATGCCCACGATCTCGATGACCGAGGCCATGGTGATCGGTCGGGTGCGCCGGTTCTGGACCAGCACGGCCCGCTGGTAGGAGAGGAGCACCGAGAGCGCGGGAAGGGGCGCCATGATCTGCGCCGGCACCACGGCGAACTCGGCCAGCTCCGGGGTCAGCCCCGAGATCGTGACGAACCAGACGTCGGCCACGGGCGTGAAGGCGACCAGGGCCAGGCCGCCCGAGGTGGCGAGCCCGAGCCAGGTCGCGAAGCGGCCCAGCTCCGGCCAGTGCTCGCAGCGCTCACCCAGGAGCGCGATGGCCGCCTCCTGGTAGCTGAGCCCCGGTGCCCGGAAGAGGAAGCCCAGACCCTGGACCACGGGGAAGACCGCCAGGGACTCCACCGGCGCGGGCGCCCGTCCCATGAAGAAGGTCAGGAGGGGGTGGACCGTGAGCCCGATGATCGAGGTCAGGGCCAGCGGATAGTAGAAGCTCAGGATCTCGCCGTACTCGAGGTCGATGCCTCCCTCCGCCGACGGCCCGCTCCGCTCCCGGAGCTCGAGCACCGTCTCCCGGGCCATGAGGTGGGCGGCCACCGCCTCGACGACCACGCCCATCGAGAGGGACGCGGCCCCCACCCAGGCGCCCGGCATCGCGCCCACGAAGTAGAGGACGAGCCCCGTGGCAGCCATCCCCAGGAGCCGCAGCACCGTGCCCAGGGCGACCAGCCGGGTCCGGCCCGAGCGGATCAGGAGCCCGTGGAGGAAGCGCCGGTAGCCGATCGCCGCCGGCCAGGGCAGGAAGAGCCAGAGCGCCCCGTAGGTCAGGCGGGACACCTCGGGCGGCAGCGCCAGAATCGTGCCGGTGAGGACGTCGTAGACCCCGGGGATCAGGATCAGGACCAGGAGCGCCGTGGCCCCGGCGCTCAGCGCCCACGCGAAGCGGTGGAGCCGGCGGTAGCTCGGCGAGTCCTTCACCAGGGCGGTGGAGGCGCTCATGAGCATGATCACCGGCGCCTCTATGAGGATGGCGAACGCGAACGCCACCCCGTGAGCCGCCAGGTTGAACTTGGCGTCGGCGAGCCGGGCGATGACCGCCGCCAGGAAGGGCCCTTCCAGGGCCATCATGACCCACGTGGCCGCCAGGGGCGCCCAGAAGAGGAGGATCTTGCGGGAGCTGTGCCGCTCGGTGGGCGTGGAGGTCACCGGGGATCCGGGTCCGGACTCGGAAGCGAGGCGAGCCCGGAAGGTACAGGATTCGGCGGAGCGGTCGAGCCCCCTCCGCCGGAGGTCTGTCTACCCCGCCAACCCCGCCTGGGCCACCACGATCAGAAGCGCCCGCTGGATGCCGACGTGGCCGTCCTCGTTCCGGTACCACTCGTCCAGGGAGTGGGCGCCGCTGCCCTCACCGCCGCCCCCGATGGTCATGGCCGGAATCCCCATGGAGATCGGGGTGTTCGAGTCGGTGGAGCTCCGGCCCAGGGACGGCTCCAGGCCGAATGCCTCGGCGGTGGCCATCCCCCGCTGGATCAGGGGGGTCTCCGGGGGGATCAGGCCCGAGGGCCGGTCACCGATCATCTCGACGTCGACGGTGAGCTCGGGACCCCGGCGGCGGATCTCGTTCTGCTCGCCCACCGCCCGGCGGATGGAGCGCTGGAAGAGGGAGTCCACCCCGTTCAGCCGCTCGACGCTCACCGAGCGCATGTCCACCTCCATCCACGACTCGAAGGGGATCGAGTTGACCGACGTGCCCCCGCCGATCCGGCCCACGTTGTAGCTGGTCCGGGGACCGTCCTTCGTGTAGCCGTCGGCGGCGTCGATCCAGTCCTCGATCGCCGCGCCCAGGGCGTGGTGGGGGTTCACCAGGCCGAAGGCGCCCCAGGAGTGGCCGCCCGGCCCCTGGAAGGTGACCCGGTAGCGGTGGGAGCCGAGCGCCGCGTTCGTGACCCGGGACGCCGAGGTGCCGTCCACCGAGATGAAGGCGTCGATCCGGGGCCCCTCGGGTCCGAAGAGGTGCTTCACGCCCCTGAGGTCTCCCAGCCCTTCCTCGCCGACGGTGCCGACGAAGAGGACGTCGTCGGTGGTCTCGATGCCGGCCCGGTTCATCGCCCGGAGCACGGCGAGCACGGTGGTCAGCCCCCGCCCGTCGTCGGCGATCCCCGGGGCGAAGAGGGTGTCGCCCCGCTGCTGGACGGTCACGTCGGTGCCCTCGGGGAAGACGGTGTCCAGGTGGCCGGTGAAGGCCAGGACCTCTTCACCTTCCGTGCCCCGGCGCAGCCCGATCACGTTCCCCTCGGCGTCGGTCCAGACGCTGTCCACGCCGATCTCCCGGAGCATGTCGGCGAAGGCCCGGCCCCGCTCCTCCTCGTTGAACGGAGGCGCCGGGATCTCGGTCAGGGCGATCTGGTCCTGCACCGTCCGCTCGTCGGTCTCCTCCACGATGCGCAGCGCCTCCTGGACGGCGGGCTCCTGACGGAGACGCTCGATCTCCTCCCGGTAGCGGTCCTCGATCTCCGCTTCCTCCGGGCCTTCTTCCTGGGCGATCAGGGCGGGGACGGCGAGGAGGAGGGCCACGAGGGCGGCGACGGAGCCCCTGTGGGCACTCCGGCGAACGGGGGTGGTGCGACGCATGCGTGACTCCAGCGATCTCGGTGTGTCGTGTCGGCTCCACGGGCCGGCGGAGGGCCCGGGGCAGCAATCTTCGCCCACGCCGACCCCGGCGCAAATCACCGCTCCGAGCCCGCAGCTTTGCGCGCTCCTGGTCAGGCGCTACACTGCCAGGAGATCGAGCCCCATCGTCCGCCCGGGAGGCGGCCATCCCGTCCAGACCGACCCAACCGCCCTGGTGGTCGAGGCGTCTCCTCGGCCCGGTCCTCCTGCTGCTGGCCCTGGCGGCGACCGGCGGCGCGGAGGCCCTCGGGGCCGAGGCGCCGGGACCGGCCGGAGTGGCCGCCGCCGTCGCGACGGTGCAGGAATCTCCCGCGACGGCACCGACCCAGCCCGCCGTCGACGAGGACACCGGCTTCCGGACCGACGCCGCCTCGGGCTCGCCCCTCCAGCGGCTCCGCTCCTTCCTGGGGCTCCTCTTCCTGGTGGTGATGGCCTGGGCCTTCAGCACCGACCGGAGCGTCGTCCACTGGCGCATCGTCGCCTGGGGGCTGGGACTCCAGCTGCTGCTCGCCTTCGCCGTGCTCAGAACGCCCGTGGGCGCGGCCTTCTTCGAGGGGATGAACCACGCCGTGGAGGCCGTCCTCCACCACGCGGAGGAGGGGGCGAGCTTCGTCTTCGGCAACCTGATCCACAACAACGTGCCGGTCGGCGTGGGAGAGGCGGGCACGAATCAGGCGCTCACCGAAGAGACGAGCATGGTGGCCCGGACCGGGGCGTTCTTCGCCTTCAACGTCCTCTCGGTCATCATCTTCGTCTCGTCGCTCATGACGGTCCTCTACCACCTGGGGGTGATGCAGTGGGTGGTGAAGGGCGCCGCCTGGGTCATGCGTCGGACCATGGGCACCACCGCCGCCGAGACCCTGGCCACCGCGGCGAACATCTTCGTGGGTCAGATGGAGGCGCCCCTGGTGGTGAAGCCGCTGATCGAGAGGATGACGATGAGCGAGCTGAACGCGGTCATGGTGGCCGGGATGGCCACGATCAGCGGGAGCACCCTGGCCGCCTACGTGGGGATGCTCTCGGGCTACTTCCCCGACATCGCCGGCCACCTGATCGCGGCGTCGGCGATGTCGGCGCCGGCCGCCCTGGTGGTGGCCAAGCTCATGCTCCCGGAGACCGGCGAGCCGGACACCGACCCCGACGGGGCGATGGAGCTCGAGACCCCCGACGTGAACGTCATCGACGCCGCGGCCCGGGGAGCGGCCGAGGGGCTCAAGCTCTCCCTGAACATCGCGGCGATGATCATCGCCTTCCTGGCCCTGGTCCACCTGGTCGACGGCATGGTCGGGTGGCTCGGCGGGCTGGCGGGACTCGAGGGGCTCACGCTTTCCGGGATCCTGGGCATGCTCCTCCAGCCCGTGACCTGGATGGTCGGCGTGCCGTGGGCCGACGCCGCCGAGGTCGGCCGGCTCGTCGGCCTCAAGACCGTGCTCAACGAGTTCGTCGCCTTCCTGGAGCTGGGCGGGATGATGGAGGGCGGCGCGGGCCTCTCCCCCCGGGGGGTGCTCCTGGCCAGCTACGCCCTGGCCGGCTTCGCCAACTTCGGCTCGATCGCCATGCTGATCGGGGCCCTGGGCGAGATCGCCCCGAGCCGACGTCACGACCTGGCCCGCATCGGCCTCCGGGCCATGGTCGGGGGCGCCATCGCCGCGCTGATGACCGCGTCGGTTGCCGGGATCCTGGTGTGACGGCGACGCCGAGCGGACCCCGGAGCTCCGCCGGCGAGCCCGGACCGGAGGAGCCGGACGCGGCCCTTCCGATCCTGGCCCTGGGCACCCTGACCCTCGACACGGTGGAGACCCCCGACGGCCGCTCCGACGGGGCTCCGGGGGGCTCGGCTCTCTACTTCGCGGCCGCCGCCGGGCTCCTCGCACCGGTCCGGGTGCTGGGGGTGGTCGGCGACGACTTCCCCGGAGATGCCCTGGACCGCCTCCGGGCGCGGGGCGCCGACACGAGGGGCGTGGCGCGGCGGGCGGGCGCCACCATGTCGTGGCACGCCCGCTACGGACCCGGCATGGAGGAGCGGACGACGCTCGCGGCGGACCGGGGCGTCCTGGAGCGGTGGAGCCCGGAGGTGCCGGCCGCCTGGAGGCAGACGCCGATCGTCTTCCTCGGCAGCACGGACCCACGGCTCCAGGCCGCGGTCCTCGAGGAGGCCCGCGCCGCCGCTCGGCTCGTCGTCGCCGACAGCATGGCCCACTGGATCCGGGACCGCCGGAGCGAGGTCGAGGAGGTCGCCGGTCGGGCGGACGTCTTCCTCGCCAGCGAGGAAGAGTGCCGACTCCTGGGCGACGACGATCGGACCGAAGAAGCCGCCGCCCGGATCCGCGACCTGGGCCCCCGCTGGGTCGTGGTGAAGCGGGGCCCCCGGGGCGCGACTCTCCTGGGCGAGGACGACGACCTCGCCATGCCGGCCTATCCGGTCAGCGACGTCGTCGACCCCACCGGCGCCGGGGACGCCTTCGCCGGCGGGCTGGTCGGGTGGCTGGCCCGGGAACGGGAGCCCGAGCCCGACGCCCGGACGCTCCTCCGGGCCCTGGCCGCCGGTGCGGCCGCGGCCTCCTTCGCGGTGGCGGACTTCTCGGTCCGGGGGCTCGAGGCCGCCGACCGGGACTCCCTCCTGGAACGCCTGGAGCGGATCGAGGCCGCGGGGGCGTACTAGCTCGCGAGGACCTCCTCCACGGCGGCCCGGACGTCGTCGATCGCCATCTCGATCCGCTCCCGGTGGGTCCGGAAGGAGAGGACGCAGATCCGGAGCGTGAAGCGTCCCCGGAGAACCGTCCCGGAGAGGAAGACGCGACGTCGGCGATTGATCGCGTCCAGGAGGCGGCGGTTGAGGGCGTCCAGGGCGTCTCCCTCCACCCCCCGGGGCTCCAGGCGGAAGGCCAGGAGCGAGAGCTCGGGCTCGGCCACGATTCGCAGCCCGTCGATCCCCGCCAGCTCGTCGGCGGCCCATCGGGCCAGGTCGAGCTTCTCGTCCAGGGCGGCCTCGAAGGCCTCCACGCCGTGCATCTTCAGCGGGAGCCAGACCCGGAGCCCCCGGAACGGCCGGGTCAGCTCCGGCGAGAGGTCGGCGAAGTCCACCACCCCCGGGCCCGCCTCCTTCTGGATGTACTCGGCCTCGGTCCGGTGGGCCCGCTCCAGGGTGGCGGCGTCGCGGACGACCAGCGATCCGGTGCCGTAGGGAAGGAAGAGCCCCTTGTGGGGATCCAGGGTCACCGAGTCCGCCTCCGAGATGCCCCGGAGCCGCTCCCGACCCCGCTCGGTGAGGACGAAGAAGCCGCCGTAGGCGCCGTCCACGTGAAACCAGAGCTCCTGATCCCGGCAGACCTCCGCCAGGGCGGCCAGGTCGTCCACCGCCCCGGTGTTCACCGTGCCCGCGCTGCCCACGACCATGAAGGGCGTGAAGCCCTCGCGCCGGTCCGCCCGGATGCGCTCCCGGAGGGCGCCGACCCGGATCCGGAAGCGGTCGTCGGTGGGGACCTTCCGGACGTTCCGGGCCGGGAAGCCGGCCAGCACTGCAGCCTTCGTGATGGAGTGATGCACCTGGTCCGAGACGTAGAGCGTCCCCGAGAGGAAGTCCTCGGGGAGACGGTCGGCCCGGGCAGCGGTGACGGCCGAGAAGCCCGCCAGGGAGCCGCCGGAGGTGAGGAAGCCGCCCGAGCCCTCGCCGTAGCCCACCATCCGGCAGAACCAGCGGACCACGTTCGCCTCCAGGCGTACGAGCGCCGGCGCCGCGTCCCAGATGCCCACGTACCGGTTGAGGGCGTCGGCGATCAGGTCCGCCACCGCGGCGTGGGGGAGGCCGCCCCCGGGAATGTAGGCCAGGTAGCCCGGTCCGGCGGTCTCGAAGGACTTCGGCGCCAGGTCGTCGAAGAGGTGCTTCAGGAGCGGTTCGAAGGGCTCGCCCCGGGCGGGCACGTCCTCGACGAGGGAGCGGGCCAGCTCCGCCGCCCCCTCCAGGTCGGACGCGGGGGCGTCGTCCAGGCCTTCGACGTGGGCGACGATCCGCTCCGTCGCCTCCTCGACCATCTCCCGGAAGCGGTCGGGGGAGAGCTCCAGGGCGCGGGGGTCGGACGGTGCGTCGGCAGGGGTCATGCAGAGCTCCGGGGCGCGGATTCTCTGGTCCGGGTCCGGCGGGCCCGGCCAAGATAGGGGCGGACCCCCGGGGGGCGGGAGGGCTACCGGCCCCGGGCCCGGCGGCCTCCGCTCCCGATCGGCGAGCGCCGCCCCCGTGGCGATCTCCGGGCGGCCGGGTTAGGCTCATCCGGAACGCGCCCGGAGCCTGCCTCCGCGACCCCGAGGAAGTCGACGATGCCCGAGCCCACGACCGCGTCCAGCCTCGTCGCCGAGGGCGGAGCCCCCGCCCGGAGCGGCCTGGCCCGGGAGATGGGGCTCATGGGGCTGGCGGCGACCGGCATCTGCTCCATGATGGGGGCGGCGATCAACGTGATCCCCATCATGATCCAGCGGAACGTGCCGGGGATCGGCCCCTACGTCCTGGCCGCATACGCCTTCGCGGCGGTGCCGGCGATCCTGGCGGCCCTGGCCTACGCGGTGCTCGCCTCGGCCATGCCCCGTGCCGGGGGCAGCTACGTCTTCGCCAGCCGGGGGCTGAACCCGTACCTGGGCTTCGTGGCCAGCTTCAGCCAGTGGTTCGGCCTCTGCATCGCCATCGGGGTGGTCTCCTACGTCCTGGTCCCGTTTCTCCGGGACGTCGCGGACGCCGTGGGTTGGATCGGCCTGGCCGGGGCGCTGGACACGGGGCCCGTCCGGGTCGGGGTGGCGCTGGCGTTTCTCTGGACCTTCGTGGGCGTGAACCTGCTCGGGGTGCGCTTCTACGAGAAGACGCTGGTTCCGCTGATGTTCCTCATGTTCGCCCTGGGGGCGGTGGTCATCGTGGCCGGCTTCGCCCACGATCAGCAGGACTTCGCCCGGGCGGTCCTGGAGCGGACCGGCGAGCGGATCGCGCCGACCGACGCGCCGCCCTTCCGGCCCTGGACCTTCCTGGCCGCTTCGGCGCTCCTCTTCTCCAGCTTCATCGGCTTCGACTCCATCGCCCAGGCCGGCGGCGAGGCGAAGAACCCCGGACGGAGCCTGCCCCTGGCCATCGGCATCGCCGTGCTCACCGTGGGGAGCTTCTACATGCTCTTCACCGGCGCCATCTATCACGCCGTGCCCTGGAGCTGGGTGGCCGAGCACGCCCGGACCACCGATCTGACGGCCCCGGGGATCCTGGGCTACCTGCTCCCCACCGGCTGGACGGTGGCCATCGTCGGCGGGGCGGCGATCGCCCTGATCAACGACCTGCCCGCCATGCTCCTGGCGGTCTCGAGGCTCGTCTTCGCCTGGGCCGAGGACGGGATCTTCCCCCGGGCGGTGGCCCGGGTGCACCCCCGCTGGCAGACCCCGTGGGTGGCGCTCCTGCTCAGCGGCGGGGTGGCCTCGGTGGGCATCCTGGGGAGCCACCTGGCCGGCGACTTCTTCCTGGGGATCGACATCCTCGTGACCTCGCTCCTGGTGAACTTCCTCCTCATGTGCGTGACCGTGCTGACCCTCCCCCGGAGGAACCCGGAGATCGCCGACCGCATCGAGGTCTTCCGCTCGGCGGGGCTCCGGCGGGGGCTGGCCTGGGCCGGCGTCGTCGCGCTCACCGGCTTCCTGGGCATCCACGTCTGGAAGGACCTGAGCGCCACCGTCGACGCCTGGTACTTCCACTCGACGCCGGTCTGGCTCCTGGTCATGGCCGGCGCCACCGCCATCTACGCGGTGGAGGTGTGGCGCCTCCGTCGTCGGGGCGTCGACGTGGATGCGGTCTTCGCCGAGCTGCCGCCGGAATGAGAGGACGCTCTCCATGACCGCGAGGGTGGAACGGACCGACCTGGCTCCGGGCTTCTCGATCTCCCGGGTGCTGACCGGGCTCTGGCAGATCGCCGACATGGAGAAGGACGGCGAGCCCGTGGAGGTCGAAGCCACGGCCCGAGCGATGGAGCCCTACGTGGAGGCGGGGCTCACGACCTTCGACATGGCGGACCACTACGGCTCCGCCGAGGAGGTGGCCGGCTTCTTCCGGGACCGGCTGGTCAGTGACCGGCCGGTCGAGCTCCTGACCAAGTGGGTGCCGGACCCCGGCGCGGTGACCCGGACCGACGTCCGGGCCGCCGTCGAGCGCTCCCTGGAGCGGCTCCGGAGCCGGAGCCTGGACCTGCTTCAGCTCCACGCCTGGCGCTACGCCGATCCGGCCTGGCTCGACTGCCTCTTCCGGCTCCAGGATCTGAAGGCGGAGGGGCTGATCCGACACCTGGGGGTGACCAACTTCGACGCCCCGCACCTGCGCATGGCGCTCACCAGCGGAATCGAGCTCGTCTCGAACCAGGTCTGCTACTCGCTGCTCGACGACCGGCCCCGGGGGGCCATGGAGGCCCTCTGTCTGGAGCACGGCGTGGGGATGCTCGCCTACGGGACCGTGGCCGGCGGCTTCCTCACCGAGGGCTGGGTGGGCCGGCCCGAGCCGGAGATGGACGACCTGGGGAGCTGGTCCCGGATGAAGTACAAGCGCTTCATCGACCACGCCGGGGGGTGGGACGCCTTCCAGCGTCTCCTCGAGGGCGTGGGGGAGGTCGCCGAGAAGCACGGCGTCTCCATGGCCAACGTAGCGTGCCGGGCGATTCTGGACCGACCGGCGGTGGCGGGGGTGATCGTCGGGGCCCGCCTGGGCCGCAGCCGACACCTGGAGGACAACCTCCGCGTCTTCGACCTCGAGCTCGACGACGAGGACCGGGCGCGGCTGGAGGAAGCCCGCTCCGGGCTCGAGCCCCTGCCCGGGGGCTGCGGGGACGAATACCGTCGCCCTCCCTACCTCACCGCCGCCGGAGACCTGAGCGACCACTTCGACGAGTTCCCGCCCCCCTATCCGGTGGAGTACGGGGACGACGGCCGGGCCCGGGTCGTCACCGGGACCGTATGGGAAGACGCGGCCGGCTTCAGCCGGGCGGTCCGCGACGGCGACACGGTCCGGATCTCCGGAACCACGGCCCACCACCGGGACCGGGCGATCGGGGGCTCGGACGCCGTCTCCCAGGCCCACTTCGTCCTGGACAAGGTACAGGGCGCGCTCGAGTCTTTGGGCGCCGGCCTGGAAGACGTGGTCCGGACCCGGATCTACGTCGCCGAGGGGGTGGACTGGGAGGCGGTGGCCCGGGTCCACGGCGAGCGCCTCGGTCCGGCCGCGCCCGCCAACACGATGGTCCGGGCCGGCCTCATCGGCGACGGGGCCCTGCTGGAGATCGAGGCCGACGCCCGGGTGCCGCCCGGCCGGATCCCGGGGACCGGGTCCACGAGCGGCGAGGAGAGCGGCCGTGGCTGAGCCCACCGCCGTCGCCGTCCTGGGCGCCGGTCGGGTCGGGGCGGCGATCGCCCGGGACCTGGCAGCCGATCCCGGTTTCCGGGTCACCGCGGTGGACGCCAGCGAGGAAGCGCTGGCGCGGCTGGCGGACCGTGCCGACGAGCGAGACCCCGAAGCCGGCGGTGGCGGATCGCCCCCCTGGTCGTCGACGCTGGAGACGGCCGCCGCCGACCTTACGGATCCGGAGGCCATCGACCGGGTGGTGGAAGACGCGGAGATCGTCGTGGGCGCGGTGCCCGGACCCATGGGCTACCGGACGCTCCGTCGGATCATCGAGGCGGGGCGGGACGCGGTGGACATCTCCTTCTTCGAGGAGGACGCCCTGGGCCTGGACGCGCTGGCCCGGGAACGGGGGGTCACCGCTCTGGTCGACGCGGGCCTCGCGCCGGGGCTCAGCAACCTGGTCCTGGGTCGGCTCCTGGAGGCGTGGGACGCCGTCCACCAGTTCGAATGCCTGGTGGGCGGGCTACCGGTGGACCGCTCCGCGCCCTTCGAGTACCGGGCTCCCTTCTCCCCGCTGGACGTGCTGGCCGAGTACACCCGACCGGCCCGGATCCGCCGGGACGGCGAGCCCTTGACCCTGCCGGCCCTCTCCGAGGTGGAGGAGGTGGACGTTCCGGGCGTGGGCATCCTGGAGGCCTTCCTCACCGACGGGCTTCGGACGCTGCTGGACACCACCGACGTGCCCACCATGGTCGAGAAGACGATGCGCTATCCGGGCCACGCCGCGGCCATGCGGGGGCTCCGGGAGGCGGGCTTCTTCGAGCGGGACCCGGTGCGCCTGGGCGAGGGTGGAGCGGAGTCCCCCGGGGAAGCCACCGACGGGACCAACGTCCGCCCCCTGGAGCTCACCGGGCGGCTCCTCACCGACGCCTGGCGCATGGAGCCCGACGACGAGGACCTGGTGGCCATGCGGATCACCCTGGAGGGTGAAGACGGGGGCGAGCCCGTCCGCCGCCGCTGGAGGCTCCTGGACCGCTATGACCCCGAGACCGGCACCACGGCCATGGCCCGGACCACCGGCTACACCTGCACGGCGTGCGTCCGGATGCTGGCCCGGGGTCTCTACGACGAACCGGGCATCACGCCGCTGGAGACCGTTGGGCGGGTGCCGGCGTGCTTCGACTTCGTCGTGGAGGAGTTGGCGGCCCGGGGGATCGAGCTGGAGGCGCCGTAGAACCGTATCGGGCTCACCACGGCGGCCTCGGCCCGTCCATCACTCGTCCCACTCCTCCACCTCCAACCCGGGCACCCGCTCGAACTCCCGGATGTTCGCCGTCACGAGCTGGCAGCCGTGAGCGAGAGCAGCCGCCGCGAGCCACAGATCGTGGGGCCCGATCAGCGTGCCCTCCCGGGCCAGATCCGCCCAGACCTCGGCGTGCATCCTGGCCGTCGGAAGATCGATGGGGAGCAGGGGCAACGCGTCGATCGCCCCCTCGACGAACGCGGACCGCCTGGCCCGTACGGTCCTGTCCGGGCTGCGGTGCACTCCGTGGAGCAGCTCGCTCGCGGTCACGACCGAGAGGAAGAACTCCTCGTCTTCCCTCCCCCGGACGCGTGCTTCCAGGTCGAGACCGCGACGCTCGTGCTCGATGAGCACGGAGGCGTCGATCAGGACGCCCACCGGTCCCCGGGCGGCCGGAGCTCGCTCCTGGCCCGGTCCAGGTCCTCGGCGAAGGCCTCCGCCTGGTCGGGCTCCAGGCGAGGCAGATCGTCCAGGAGCGCCGGAAGGTCACCCAGCCGGGTGCCGGCGTGGACCGGCGACAGCTCCGCCACCGGCTTTCCGCCACGGTGGAGGGTGAACCGCTCGCCCCGATAGGCGACCCGGTTGATGTAATCCGAGAAGTTCCTCAGGAGCTCGGTGACGTTCGCAGAGATGCCCATAGAATCATATTATATGATTTTATGATCCGCCGCCAGCCGCTACTCTCTGAAGCTCACCCGCCGCTAGGCGGCGGCTCCGGGAGGCGGTCTTCTTCTCGTCGGGAGCGGTGCGGACGTCGCTGAGCGAGCTGCTCGCCCCTGGAAGACTTCCTCCTGGACCAGTCTCCGGCGTTCGGCGTTCGGTCCAGCCGAACGGACGATCACCGCCCCCCGAGGTACGCCCCCGGCCGTTCGATGCGCACCCCGGCCGCCGAGCATCCCAGCAGCTCGCCGAAGTCCGACACGTCGCCGGTGAGCAGGTGCGTGGCTCCGGCGGCGATGGCTGCCTGCAGGATCGGTCGGTCCTTCGGGGGAAGCTCCACGTCGCGGGGGAGCTGTCGGTCCGTAGCCTCGGGGACCACCCGGACCGCATCGAGAAGCTCCTCCAGTCGCTGGAGACGCTCCGACCCGTCCAGGTTACGACGAGCCTCCTCGGCGGCGTAGCCCGAGGTGACGAACTCGACGTCGTCCAGCTCCCACAGGCGGAGAAGCCCCGCGTCCGGCAGCCAGGCGGCGGAGAAGAGGACGTTCGCGTCCAGGAAGAGGACGTCCACGCCTCACGCCTCGACGTCGGGAGGCGGCCGGTGCTCCACGTCGTCGGGCTCCAGCCCCATCCGCCGCACCTCGCGCACGCTCCGCTCGTAGTCCTCGGCATCGACGGCGTTGCTCAGCAGGAACTCGGCCCTGCGCTCGGGAGAGTAGGCCTCGAGGGGAAGGACGGCGGCGGGGCGGATCAGGATGCCGTCCTCGCGGGCTTCGGCGATGACGTACGAGCCCTCCTCGATGCCGTACCGGCGGCGAAGCTCGGCCGGGATGACCACCGTTCCCCGGCTTCCCACCTTGCTGGTGTCGCGCTCGGACATCGGATACTCCGAATAGCAGATAATCAGTTTACCTGTAATTCGTATATACTCGCTCGACCCGGTGTCGTTCCCCTCAACTGGTCCCAGAAAGCGTCTGCAGGCGCGGGTAGATTCAGGAGTGGCGGCCGGGGTGATCTCGGTGGGCTACACGGTCCCACGCCGGCATGGACGGGCCCGGCGAGGACCGGAGGCTCGGGTATGCGCGCTTCGTCCAGAGCCACCAACCGGACGACCCGGTCCTTCCACTCGAGAGCGTCCTTCCGAGTCGGGACGGCACCGGGCGGACCCGTGTACCGACCCCGGCGTCCCACCTCGACCCCGCTCTACCCGGTCGTCCAGCACCATCTGGAAACGTTCCTCTCCCGGACGGACGACGAGGACCCCATGGGCTGGGGCGTGCCGTCGTGGGTGGAACGGGACTTCCGGAGATATCTGCGCTGCGGCATCCTGGCCCACGGATTCGCCCGGGTCCGATGCACCGACTGCGGCCACGAACGGCTCGTCGCCTTCAGTTGCAAGGGCCGGGGCGTCTGCCCGTCGTGCAACACCCGGCGCATGGCCGAGGTCGCGGCTCACCTCACCGACCACGTCCTCCCCCGGCTCCCCGTCCGGCAGTGGGTGCTCTCCGTGCCGAAACGTCTTCGACCCTACCTGCATCACAATCCCGACGTCGCGACCGGCGTCCTTCACATCTTGCTGCGAGCCATCCGCTCCACCCTCCGAGCCACCAGTCCCGGGGCTCCGGCCCTGGTGCGAGACACCCGGATCGGCGCGGTCTCGTTTCCGCACCGCTTCGGCTCCAGCCTCAACGCTCACTACCACTACCATGTGCTCGTCCTCGACGGCGTCTTCTCAGAGGGCGAGGACGGAGCGGTCCAGTTTCACGAGGCGTGCGACCTCACGCCCGAACACTGGCATGACCTCCAGGGCACCGTCCAGCGGCGCGTGCTGCGCTACTTCCGCCGCCACGATCTCCTGGACGAGGCCACGACCGGCGACATGCTCACCTGGCGGGGCACGGGCGGCTTCAGCATCGATGCCTCGGTGCGTGTCGACGGTCATGATCGCCACGGCATCGAGCGCCTGGTCCGCTACTGCGCCCGCCCTCCGTTCGCCCTCCACCGGCTCCACGCTCTGGAAGGACCTTCTTCCCTGGCATCCCCCGACGCCCGTCTGCTCTACCGGCTCCCGAAGCCTAC
>CAZMPV010000002.1:0-26549 GCA_964567985.1 uncultured Gemmatimonadaceae bacterium | reverse complement strand
CCCTTCCTCCGCTTCATGGCCCTCTTCTCGATCAACCTGGCGATCCTGAACCTGCTCCCGATCCCGGTCCTGGACGGGGGCCACCTGCTCTTCCTGGGGATCGAGGCGGTCCGGGGCCGGCCCCTGTCCGTGGAGCAACGGCTCCGCTGGACCCAGGTCGGCTTCTTCATCATCGTCGGCCTGATGATCTGGGCCCTCTCCAACGACTTCCTGCGCCTGATGGGGATGTGAGGGCGGGCGAAGCGCGCCGGGGTGGCTCTACAAGGGCCCTCCAGGAGTCCGATCGGACGCCTACAGGAGGCTGAGCTGGTCCGGCCCCGACTCGACCCGCAGCCGGTCCACGTCGATCAGCGGCGTGGGCTCGTCCTGGCCCGCGACCTCGAGGACGCCCCGGAATCCCTCGCCGCGGAGGGCCTCACCCACCACCTCCCGGGCCAGCTCGGGGGTGTTGGACTCGCCGGAGAGGTGAGCCAGGACGACGCCGGCCAGGCCCGGGTGGAAGAGCTCGGTGGCGAGCCGGGCGGCTTCCAGGTTCGAGAGGTGGCCGTGGCTCGAGGTGATCCGGGCCTTCACGGTGGCCGGATACGGGGCGTCCTGGAGCATGACCTCGTCGTGGTTGGCCTCCAGGATCAGAAAGTGGCACCCCGACAGCGCGTGCCGGATCTGCGCGGTGGGGCGTCCCAGGTCCGTGGCGATGCCGAGCCGGAGCTCCCGGGCCGTGTCCACGACGGCCACGGCGACCGGGTCGGCGGCGTCGTGGACCGTGAGAAAGGGCTCGACGCGGACGCTCCCGAGCTCGAAGGGGCGTCCGGCCCGGTAGTGGTGCAGGCGCTCCCCGCCCCGGAAGAGGTCGCCGCAGACGTCGAGGGTGGTCTCGGTGATGTAGACCGGGGTGCCGTGGCGTCGGGCGAAGATGCCCACGCCCCGGGTGTGGTCTCCGTGGTCGTGGGTCACCACGATGGCGTCCACGGCGTCGGGATCGACGCCGACCGCCCGGAGCCGCCGGGCCAGGTCCCGGCCGCTGAAGCCGGCGTCCACGAGGATCCGGGTGCGGTCGACCACCACCAGCGTGGCGTTGCCCCCGCTCCCGCTCCCCAGGACCGAGACCTTCACCCGCTCCGCTCCTCCCGGCTCGATTCCCAGGCCCGTCTCAGGAGCCCCCGGGCCTCCTCGGTCAGCTCCCGGTCGCGCCGGGCCATGATCCGCTCGGCGGTCTCCAAAAAGGCGTCGATGCGATACTCCCCGAGGTCGTCGCCGCTCCCCCAGGAGAAGGGAGGAACGTAGTTGGGCGGCATCCTGCCGCCGAAGACGTTGGAGCCGGCCCCGAGCACCGTCCCGGTGTTGATCAGGGTGCCGATGCCGGTCTTCACGTGGTCTCCGAGGAAGCAACCGACCTTCACGAGGCCGGTGTCCTCCTCGGTCCGGTGCGTGCGAACGCGAACCGTGCCGTAGTTGTTCTTCAGGTCGCTGTTGGTCGTCATGGCGCCCAGGTTCACCCAGCGGCCGACGACGGCGTGGCCCAGATAGCCGTCGTGAGCCTTGTTGGTGTAGCCCAGGATCACCGACGCCTCGACTTCGCCGTGGACCTTACAGACCGGCCCGATCGAGACGCCCTCGACGACGCCTCCGAGGATCGTGGTGTCCCGCCCGATCCAGGCCGGGCCCGCCAGGCGGGTTCCGGCCCGGATCCGGACGCCGTCCTCGAGGCGGATCGGGCCCGGCCGGGCGTCGAGCACGACGCCCGGCTCCAGCTCGACGTCCTCGCCCGTGGTGACCGGCTCGGTGCCCAGGCTCTCGACGCGGGCCGGCGGAAAGGCGTGGCTGTGGGGAAAGAGGACCGGCACGTCGGCGGCGATCCGGGCCGAGTTCCGGGTCATGAGTGTCCAGGGGTGCTGGAGGAGCTCTCCCTCCAGCTCGATGTCCCGGCCCGGCGCCGGACCCCGACCCGGCGCCGAAAGGGCCCCCGCCTCCGGGAGGGCGCCCCCCTCGTCCAGGATCCAGCCCACGACCTCCTCCTCCACGCGGAGGGTGGCGGGCCCGTCCAGCTCCGGCGGCTCGGCGAAGGCCGGCGCGAGGCGGCTCGAGACCACGATCCGGCTCCCGTCGTCCTCCACCTGTCCGGCCACCAGGGTGGGCGGTGCCCCGGGCTCGTCGAAGCCCAGGAGGTCGGCCCCGGCCAGATGGCCGTCGCAGCGGGTGCCCCAGAAGCGCTCCTGGCGCTCCCGGAGCGTCAGGCACCCGAAGAGCATCTCCCCGATCGGTCGGGTGAGGCTGAACGGGGCCCAGCCCCGGGCCGTCTCGTCGTCGAAGAGGTAGAGTCGAGCCACGGAGTCAGCCCTCCGGGTCCCGGAGCTCGTCCGGGAGCCGCTGGAGGAGATCCTTGAGATCCGGTGCCCGCTCCTTCGGGCAGATCAGGGTCATGGCCCCGGTCCGGACGGCGACCAGGTCGTCGACGCCGAAGAGGACCACGGGGGCGTCCTCGCTGAAGACGACATTGCCGCCGCCGTCCACCACGTGGCCGGCGCCGACGACGACGTTGCCCTCCGCGTCTCCTTCCCGGGTCCGGCTCATCGCCTGCCAGTTCCCCACGTCGTCCCAGCGGAAGGTGGTTTCCACGGAGGCCACGCGGCGGCTGCGCTCCAGGACCGCTTCGTCCACCGAGATGGTGGGGGCTTCGGCGAAGAAGCGCTCGTCGTTCCCCCTGTCCAGGTGCACGAGGAGGCGTCCGATCTCCGGAGCGTGGTTCCGGATCTCCTCCAGGAAGACGTCCGCCCGCCACACGAAGATTCCGCTGTTCCAGAGGTAGCCCCGCTCCAGATACGCTTGGGCCGTCTCCCGGTCGGGCTTCTCGTGGAATGCGTCCACCCGGAAAGCCCGGACGTCGTCCGCGGCCTCCAGGGTCTCGCCGGGCTGAATGTATCCGTAGCCGACCTCCGGCCGATCGGGAGGGACGGCGAGAGTCACCAGGGACTCGTGGCTCCGGGCCACCTCGGCGGCCCGTCCGAGGACCGCCGCGAAGGCGTCGTCGGGCTCGATCAGGTGATCCGAGTGGAGGGAGACGAGGACCGCGTCCGGATCGTCCCGCTGGAGCGTCCACGCCGCCCAGGCCAGGACCGGTCCGGTGCCCCGGGCCCGGGGCTCGACGAGGAAGGAGTCCAGGGGGAGCTCCGGCAGCGCCCGGCGAATCGGCTCGACCAGGTGCTCGCCGGTCAGGATCCGGAGGCGACGGTCCGGGACGAGCCTCCGGGCCCGCTCGACGGTCTGGCGGATCAGGGGGCTGTCGCCGACCAGCGGGAGGAGCTGCTTCGGCCGTTCCGGCGTGCTCACGGGCCAGAAGCGCGAGCCCACGCCGCCGGCCAGGATCGTCACGTGGAGGTGGGGATCAGTCGCCGTCGAGGAGCTCGTCGATTCGGGCAAGGAGCTTCTTGGGGCTGAAGGGCTTGGTGACGAATTCCGTGGCGCCGAGCTCGAAGGCCTGGTCCCGGTCGGCGTCCTGGCCCTTGGCCGTGAGGATCACCATCGGCGTGTCCCGGCGCCGGGGCAGGTCCCGCACCCGCTCCAGGACCTCGAGACCCGACGCCCGGGGCATCATGATGTCCAGCAGCACGACGTCGTAGCGGGTGTCGCCCAGCAGGAGGTTCAGGGCCGCGGCCCCGTCGGAGACCGCGTCCACCGTGAAGGACGCGGTCTCGAGCAGGGTGATCAGGATCCGGCGAATGTGGGGCTCGTCGTCGGCCACCAGGACCCTCCCGCGGGGAGCGGGAGCGTCGGCCGGTTCCTGCATCGCGCCTCCTCTGGAAGGGACTTCGAACTTCACCGTCCGACCCGGGTTTCCGCGGCGGCGAAACGTACCCCCGGATCCTCCGAAAGTCAAGAAAGATCAGGGCTTTTGAGGGTTGACACGGTCCCCGTTCCGGCGGTAGTCTTTTGCGCTCTGAACTCCCGTCGTCAGGCATCGAGATGAGGCACGGAACCGGACCCAGAATCGCGCTCCTGGCGGTGGCGGCCGTGGCGGTCGCCACCCTGCCGGCGTGCGACGACAATCCGTTCGAGCAGCGGTGGACGGCGATGCCGGACACCGCGCTCCTCTACTCCCTCGCCCGGCCGGAGCTCAACCTGAACTCGGCCTTCGACTTCGTGAACCGGACGGCCCGGCAGGTGGAGACGCCGGGCGCCTCGGGACGCTGGGACGTGGTCGTGGACACCGACGGCTCGGAGCTGGTTTTCCTGGCGCCCCGGGCCCTGGGCATCGACTCCCAGGCCGGCGTCGTCCGCTTCGAGGGAATGAGCTTCGACGAAGTCACGGAGGCCCCGGCCGACTCGGCGGACTACAGCTACGAGCAGGGGGTGCCGATCCGGACCGGAAGCACCTATGCCGTCCGCACCCGGGAGGCCCGGGGCGGCTTCGGCCGGCTCTGCTTCTTCTACGCCAAGTTGGAGCCCCTGCAGGTCTCGGCCGACGTGGGCAGCGTCCAGTTCCTCTACGACGTGAACACCGTCTGCGACGACCGGAGCCTGGTGCCCGACGAAGAAGGCTGACCGCCCCCCCTCGAAGGGTCCAACGGACATGCTCGACCTCCACACCATCCGGGACGCGCCCGACCGCGTGAAGGCCGGCCTCGCCCGCCGGGGACTCGGCGACCCCGACGGGCTCGTGGACCGGATCCTCCGGCTGGACGCGGAGCGCAGGGAGGCGATCTCGGAGGGAGACGAGCTCCGGGCCCGGCGGAACGCGGTCTCGAAGGAGATCGGCGAGCTCAAGCGGGCCGGCGAGGACGCCGAGGAGCTCATCGCCGAGATGGGCCGGGTCGCCGACCGGATCTCCGGGCTCGAGGAGACGGTGTCGGACGCCGAGGCGATCATCGAGGAGATCCTCCTGGAGACGCCGAACATCCCCCTGGAGGAAGTGCCCGTCGGGGGCGAAGAGGACAACGTCGTGGTCCGGGACTGGGGCGAGCCGCCCGCCTTCGACTTCGACCCCCGGACCCACTGGGACCTGGGCGAGGCGCTGGGGATCCTGGACCTGGAGCGGGGGGCGAAGGTGGCGGGCTCGGGCTTCCCCGTCCTCAAGGGGCCGGGGGCTCGCCTCCAGCGCGCCCTCATCGACTTCATGCTCGAGCTCCACGTGACCGAGCACGACTACACCGAGCTCCGGGTCCCCTACCTGGTCACCCGGCAGACGATGACCGGGACCGGCCAGCTCCCGAAGTTCGAGGAGGACTCCTACGAAACCCGGACCGACCGGCTCTGGCTGATTCCCACCGCCGAGGTTCCGGTCACGAACCTCCACCGGGACGAGCTCCTGGACGCCGACGACCTCCCGGTTCGCTATACGGCGTACTCGCCGTGCTTCCGTCGGGAGGCGGGCTCGGCGGGGAAGGACACCCGCGGGCTGCTCCGGGTCCATCAGTTCGACAAGGTGGAGCTGGTGCGCTATGAGCACCCGGAGCGGAGCCGCACGGCTCTGGAGGAGCTCACCGGCGAGGCCGAGAAGGTGCTCCAGCTCCTGGGGTTGCCCTACCGGGTGGTCCTGCTGGCCACCGACGACCTCGGCTTCTCGAACGCCATGACCTACGACCTGGAGGTGTGGGCCCCCGGGGTGGAGAAGTGGCTCGAGGTGTCGAGCTGCAGCACGTTCACGGACTTCCAGGCCCGTCGGGCCAACATTCGCTTCCGGCCCGGCCCGAACGAGAAGCCCGAATACGTGCACACGCTGAACGGCTCCGCCCTGGCCCTGCCCCGGCTGATGGTCGCGCTCCTGGAGAGCGGCCAGCAGGAAGACGGCTCGGTGCTGGTCCCCGAGGCGCTTCGGCCCCACTTTGGCCGGGAGCGGATCGCTCCGTAGCAGGTCGCCGGTCCGGACGAGCACCCGGGGGAAATCGCGCTCCCCGGACCCGATCGTTTCCCGAGGAGGGATCGATGCGTCGAAACTGGCCCTGGGCGCTTGCGATCCTCTTCCTCTCGCTCCTGGTCTGGTACCTGGTCTACACGGAGCGGATCGTCCGGGCGCTCCGGGCCGACACGGCGATCCTGACCGAGATCTACGCCGAGGTCCAGGGGGCCCTGGCCGACCCGGCCCCCGAGCGGAGCGACCGGGCTCTCTTCGAGCTCCAGCGGATGATCATCGAGACCGGCGTGCCCCTGGTCCAGACCGGGCCGGGGGACACGGTGATCGCCGTGCGGAACCTCCCCTTCGACGTGGACCTGGGAACGCCGGAGGGCCAGGCCCGGGTCCGGGAGTACGTCGTGCGCCTCGACGCCCGGAACCCCCCCGTCGGCGAGGAGGAGTTCACCCAGCTCCACTTCGGCGATCCACCCGAGGTCCGGAGCCTTCGCTGGATCCCGTGGCTCCAGGCCGGAGGACTCCTCCTGACCGTCCTGGTCGGCTTCACGGTCATCCGCTTCCAGCGCCGGGCGGAGGCGGAGCGGGCCTGGACCGCCATGGCACGGGAGCTCGCCCATCAGCTCGGCACACCGATCTCCTCCCTCCAGGGGTGGCTCGAGCTCCTGAAGCTCTCGCCGGACGAGCGCCCGGGTGCGCTAGAGGAGGACGAGGTCGCCCGAGGGATCGACGAGGACCTTCAGCGCCTGGAGCGCATCAGCCGCCGCTTCGAGCTGATCGGGCGGGAGACGAGGCTGGGGCCGGTGGACCTGCAGGACCTGGCCCGGGAGCTGGAGGAGTACCTCCGGAGCCGCCTGCCCCGCTTCGGACCCGGCGTGGACCTCCTGGTCGACGTTCCCGAAGAGATGCCGCCGGTCCGGGGCAACGACGTGCTGCTGGCGTGGGCGCTGGAGAACATCGTGAAGAACGCCCTGGACGCCCTGGCCGGGATGGGGGGGAAGATCACGATCTACGCCCGGGAGGTGGAGCCCGGGTGGATCGCCCTGCGGGTCAAGGACACGGGCCCCGGCGTGAGCCCCGAGATCCGGGACACCCTCTTCGAGGCCGGGAGCACCACCAAGACCGGGGGCTGGGGCGTGGGGCTGACCCTGACCCGGCGGATCGTCGAGGGCGTCCACGGCGGACGGATCGAGCTATTGGAGCGACAGCGCGAGGGCGCGACCTTCGAGGTGAAACTTCCGGTGGCCGAAGGGTAGTTCCGTACGACCGTCCCGGGAGTCGGGTCTCCGGGGGCGCCGCTCCTAGGAGCGTGTCCGAGTAATGGGGTGCGGCCGCGCGGTGAGCGCTTGCGGTGCTCAGCCGAGGAACGAGGAGGAAGCGATGCCGTGTGCATCGTTGACGACGAGAGACGACGGATCAGCGCCGCAACCGCCACCGCCCCGTGGGGTTCGGGCGGCACGCGGCCGTCTTCGCCTCTGGCACAGCTCGACGTAGCTCAAGGCTATGCCTTCGCTGCACCAGCGACGAATCCAGCCGCGTGGCGCTCCGAACGCGGCTCGCCCCATTACTCGGACACGCTCCTAGACCTTCCAGATCCACGCACCCAGGGCACGTGACGACGGAGACCGACCAGACGACCGACGCGCCTCTCTACCTCGAGGCGCTCAACCCCGAGCAGCGGGAAGCCGTGGAGCACTTCGAGGGACCCCTCCTGGTGCTCGCCGGGGCGGGATCCGGAAAGACCCGGGTCCTCACCACCCGCATCTGCCACCTGATTCACCACTACGGGGTGGCGCCGGACCGGATCCTCGCCGTCACCTTCACGAACAAGGCCGCCGGAGAGATGCGGGAGCGGGTCTCCCGGATGCTCGGCGGCGAGCCCGGGGGGATGTGGCTCGGGACGTTCCACTCCCTGGGCGCTCGGATCCTCCGGCGGCACGCCCCCCGTCTCGGCTGGACGAACACCTTCACGATCTACGACCAGGACCAGAGCCTCCGGCAGATCAAGAACACCCAGCAGGACCTGGACGTAGACCCGAAGCGCTGGCGTCCGAAGGCGATCCGCTCCCAGATCAGCGGAGCGAAGAACAACCTGATCAGCCCCCAGGAGTTCCACGACGAGAACGCCGACTCCTTCGACCTCTTCCGTCGCCAGGTCGCCAAGGTCTACCCGGAGTACCAGTCGGCCCTCGAGTCCCAGAACGCCTTCGACTTCGACGACCTCCTGGTGAAGCCGGTGGAGCTCTTCCGGAGCCACGAGCACATCCTCGAGGACTACCGGAGCCGCTTCCAGTTCATCCTGGTCGACGAGTACCAGGACACCAACCACGCCCAGTTCCGCTTCCTGGAGATGCTGGCCCGGGAGCACGAGAACCTGATGGTCGTGGGAGACGACGACCAGTGCGTCGTCTCCGGCACCCGAATCTCCACGCCGGGAGGCGAAGCGAATGTGGGCGATGTCGGGCCCGGCGACGAGGTCACCGGTGGATGCGGCTGGGGCGACAGCGCTCCGGCGCGGATCGAGGCGAAGATGGTCCGGCCGTACGAAGGCCCCGTGGTGACCGTGGAGACGCGGAGCGGCCGCACCCTGACGACGACCCCGAACCACCTCGTCTTCGGCCGGCTGCGCATCGATCCGGAGCGCTGGCACGTCTACCTCATGCGCCGGGACGACCGGGGGTACCGGATCGGCACGACCCGGGGCGTCCGCTCCCGCCGCTCCGGAGACCACGTGAGCGGTCTGGCCGTGCGGACGAACCAGGAGCGGGCCGACGCCGTGTGGGTCCTGATCTCCTGCGACTCCGAGAGGGAGGCCCGCTTCCACGAGGCACGGCTGGCGTTCGGCTACGGGATTCCGACGACGCTCTTCCACGCCGAGGGACGGGACATCTCCCTCGACGAGGAGGACCTGGACGCCCTCTTCGGAGAGATCGACACGGAGGCGCGGGCCGAGAGGCTCCTCGCGGACCTGCGGATGTTCGAGGAGCATCCCCACCACCGTCCCCATGCGGTGGTCCGGGGTGGGACGGTGCGGAGAAGGGTCCGCTTCACCCTCTTCGGCGACGGGCGGACGTACCGGGGCCGACCCTGGCGGGATCACCGGATCGCCCTGATCACCTCCGGGGACGAGCTTCGCCGGAACGTGGAGGCCGAGGGCTTTCCGGTACGGGCCGGTCGACGGGAGACCTGGCGGGTCGAGACGGCCCGGAAGAGCCACGACGAGGGACACCGTCTGGCCCGTGATCTGGCCCGCAGCGTGGAAGGCGAGGTCCAGGTCCGGGGCCGCATCGCCCGGAGGGGGGACGGCTCCACTCCGACGTTCGAGGTCATGCCTGCCAGCCATCTGCTCCCTGGCTCCGAGGTCGCCGTCCTGGGCGAGGACGGAACGCTGGCAGCGGACGAAGTCGTGAGCCGGGAGGTCTCGCACTACGAGGGAGACGTCTTCGACCTTTCGGTGGTCGACCTGAGGAACTATGTGGCCGACGGGATCTGCGTCCACAACTCCATCTACGGGTGGCGCGGCGCCGACCTCCGGAACATCCTCGACTTCGAGGAGACCTTCGCCGGGGCCGAGGTGGTGCGCCTCGAGCAGAACTACCGCTCCACCGAGCGGATCCTGGAGGCCGCCAACGCGGTGATCCGGCAGAACGTGAACCGGAAGGGCAAGACGCTCCGGACCGAGCGCGCCGGGGGCGAGCCGATCACCCTGGTGGAGACGGCCGACGAGACCGACGAGGCCCGCTGGATCGTGGACGAGATCGAGAGCCGGCTCGCCGAGGGCGAGCGCGACGCCCGGGAGTTCGCCGTCCTCTACCGGACCAACGCCCAGTCCCGGGCCCTCGAGGACGCCTTCCGGCGGGCCGGCCTGCCGTACCAGATCGTCGGCGGGGTCCGCTTCTACGAGCGCCGGGAGATCCAGGACGTCCTGGCCTATCTCCGTCTGATCTCCAACCCCCGGGACGCCGAGGCCTTCGACCGCTCGGTGAACTATCCGCGGCGGGGGATCGGGGCGGTGACCCAGGAGCGGCTGACCCGCTGGGCCGACGCCGAGGAGCTCGCGCTCCTGGAGGCGGCGGCCCGGGCCGAGGAGGAGGGCCCCGACCAGATCCCCACCGCCGGCGCGGCGTCCCTGGCCGACTTCGCCGAGCTGATACGGCACTTCTCGGCCCTGGCGTCGAAGGTGCCGGTGGGCGAGCTCCTGGAGGAGCTGGTCGAGGAGCTCGACCTCTTGAAGGAGCTGCGGGACGAGGGCCCCGACGGGGAGGACCGGGCCGAGAACGTGAAGGAGCTCATCGCCGGCGCGATGGACTTCGAGGCGGAGATGCTCGAGGAGATGGAGGAGCTGCCCGAGGACCACTTCACGGACCTCGACCTCTTCCTCCAGCAGGTGGCGCTGGTGGCCGACATCGACCGCCACGACCCGGACGCGGACGCGGTCACCCTGATGACCCTCCACAACGCGAAGGGCCTGGAATTCCCTTACGTCTTCATCTCCGGCCTCGAGGACGGCCTCTTCCCCCTGGCCCGGGCCTACGACGAGCCGGAGGACCTGGAGGAGGAGCGCCGGCTCTTCTACGTGGGGATCACCCGGGCCGAGGAGAAGCTCTACCTGACCCACGCCCGCCAGCGGCGACGGGCCGGCGACTTCATGTACGGCACCCTGTCTTCCTTCGCGGAGGCCATTCCCCCGGACCTGGTGGAGGAGAAGGTCTCGCAGCGCCTGCGGAAGAGCTCCTCGTCGTACCGGGGAGGCCGGTCCTCCTTCGGCGGCGAGCGGCAGGGTCGCCGCGGCCGGGACGAGGAGCGGACCGGCTTCGACCTGGACGAGGACGAGGCGCTGAACCAGGATCTGCCCCGGCTGGTGAAGGGCGAGCGGGTTTCGCATCCCACCTTCGGCCCGGGCACGGTCCTCGAGGTGTCGGGCTTCGGTCGGGACATGAAGGTGACGGTCAACTTCGACTCGGTGGGCCGGAAGAAGCTCATGGTCCGCTACGCCGGGCTCGAGAAGGACTTCTGATGTTGTCGATCCAGGAGGGAGGGAGGTCTTGAGCGTATCCCGGGACGACGTCGATCACGTGGCGGGACTCGCCCGCCTCCGTCTCGACCCCGACGAGGCCGAATCCCTCACCGAGGACCTGAACGGGATCCTCGCGCACGTCGAGACGCTCGAGGAGGCTCCGGTCTCCGACGACGACGGCGCGGAGGAAGACGTTCCCGAGGTCGAGCCCCGGGTCCGGTCCGGGGGGAAGGGAGGCCCCGACCGGCTCCGCCGGGATCCGGAGGCGACGGCGCCCCGCTGGGAGGAGGGCTTCTTCGTGGTGCCCCGGCTGCCCGCCGTGGAGCGGGAGGAGCCGGGGGAGGCCGGGGCGTGAGCGGGACCGACGGCGCCCTTTCCCTGGCCGCCTCGGCCGCGGGGGTCCGGAGCGGGGAGCTCGACGCCGACGCCCCCGTCGCCGCAGCCCTGGAGCGGATCCGGGGCGTGGAGGGGTTGGGCGCATTCCTCTCGGTTGCCGACGAGGAGGCCGCGCGCCGGGCCGCCGTTCGGGCCGGCGAGGGCGAGGGGGTCCTGGCCGGGGCGCCTGTGGCCGTGAAGGACAACCTCGCCACCCTCGAGCTCCCGACGACCTGCGCCTCCCGCTTCCTCGAGTCCTACGTCTCGCCCTTCGAGGCCACGGCGGTCCGGCGGCTCAGGGAGGCCGGCGCCGTCGTGGTCGGGAAGACGAACCTCGACGAGTTCGGGATGGGGTCCTCGACCGAGAACTCGGCCTTCGGCGTCACCAGGAACCCCCACGATCCGGAGCGGGTTCCGGGGGGCAGCTCCGGCGGCTCGGCCGCCGCGGTGGCGGCCGGACTGGTCCGGGCGGCGCTGGGCTCCGACACCGGCGGCTCGGTCCGTCAGCCGGCGGCGCTCTGCGGCGTGGTCGGGCTCAAGCCGACCTACGGACGCGTCAGCCGGTACGGGCTCGTGGCCTTCGCCTCGTCCCTGGACCAGGTGGGCACCTTCGGACGCGATGTCGCCGACGCCGCCCTCCTCCTCGAGGTGGTGGCCGGGGAGGACGCCCGGGACGCGACGTCGGCGTCCCGGGAGGTTCCCGACCTCGTCGGCGCGGTGGACGCGGGCGTGGAAGGGTTCACCGTGGGCGTGCCCCGGGAGTACTTCCCGGAGAGCCTCGATCCCGAGGTTGCGGCGCGCTGCCGCGCCGCCCTCGACGCGCTGGACGAAGCCGGGGCCCGGATCCGGGAGGTCTCGCTCCCGCACACCGAGTACGCCATCGCCACCTACTACGTCGTCGCCCCGGCCGAGGCGTCGAGCAACCTGGCCCGCTACGACGGGGTGCGCTACGGGCGCCGGACTCCCGACGCCGACTCCACCCGCTCCCTCTACGAGGCGAGCCGCTCGGAAGGCTTCGGGCCCGAGGTGAAGCGGCGGATCCTCCTGGGCACCTACGTCCTGTCGGCGGGCTACTACGAAGCCTACTACGGGCGGGCCCAGCGGGTTCGTCGTCTCATCGCCCGGGACTTCCGCCGGGTCTTCGAGGAGGGCGTGGACGTCCTCTTCACTCCCACGACGCCGACGCCGGCCTTCCGGCTGGGGGAACGGGTGGACGACCCGTACGAGATGTATCTCTCCGACGTCTTCACCGTGACCGCCAACCTGGCCGGGCTCCCGGCGGCGTCCGTGCCGGTGGGCACGGTGGATGGGCTCCCGGTGGGCGGACAGGTGATCGCCCCGGCGTGGCGGGAGGACGACGTGCTCCGGACGGTGGGCGCCGTCGAGCGGGCCCTGGGGCCCGGGCCCGACGCCCCCGCCCCGGGGGAGGGAGACCGGTGAGCCTGGAAGCCGTGATCGGGCTGGAGGTCCACGTCCAGCTCGACACCGCCGAGAAGCTCTTCTGCGCGGACGCCGTCGAGTTCGGCGCAGCGCCCAACACCCGGGTCTGTCCGGTGTGCCTCGGTCTCCCGGGAGCCCTTCCGGTGCTCAACGACGAGGCCGTGGAGCTCGCGGTCCGTGCCGCCCTCGGCCTCGAGTGCACCGTCCACGAGCGGAGCGTCTTCGCCCGGAAGAACTACTTCTATCCGGACCTTCCGAAGGGGTATCAGATCTCCCAGTTCGACCGACCCCTGGCCACCGGCGGCCGGCTGACCATCGACGCCCCGGAGGAGGGCGGGGATCCGTTCACCGTGAGGATTCGTCGGCTCCACCTGGAGGAAGACGCGGGGAAGTCGATTCACGACCGCTTCGAGCGAGCCACGGCCGTGGACCTGAACCGGACCGGCGTACCCCTGGTGGAGATCGTCTCCGAGCCCGACCTGACCAGCCCGGGCCGGGCCCGGGCCTATCTGGACGCGCTGAAGCGCCTCGTCCGCTATCTGGACGTGAGCGACTGCAACATGGAGGAGGGCAGCCTCCGGGTGGACGCCAACGTGTCGGTCCGCCCCGAGGGGAGCCCCGAGCTCGGCACCAAGACCGAACTCAAGAACCTCAACTCCTTCTCCGGGGTGGAGCGGGGGCTCGAGCTGGAGCTCGAACGCCAGAAGGCGCTGGTCGGCCGCGGCGGGCGCGTCGAGCACCAGACGATGCTCTACGACGAGGCCGCTGGCGAGGTCCGGCCCATGCGGGCGAAGGAGGAGAGCCACGACTATCGGTACTTCCCGGACCCGGACCTGCCGCCCCTGGTGGTGCCGGCGGCCCGGGTGGAGCGGATCCGGGAAGGCCTGCCCGAGCGTCCCCGGGCCCGGGAGCGACGCTTCCGGGTCGAGTACGACCTGCCGGCCTACGACGCGGACGTCCTCACCATGGAGCGGGAGGTGGCCGACTACTTCGAGGGGGTGGTGGAGCGGGCGCCGGACCCAAAGACGGCGTCGAACTGGATCATGGGTCCGGTCCTCCGGGCGGTGAAGGAGCGGGGGCTCGACCTGGCCGAGCCGCCGGTCACCCCCGACGACCTGGGCGAGCTGATCGCCCTGGTCGAGGAGGGGACGATCTCCCAGAACACCGGCAAGGACGTCTTCGAGCGGATGCTGGAGACGGGGCGGGGCGCCGCCGAGATCGTCGAGGAGGAGGGGCTGACCCAGGTGAGCGACGAGGGTCGGCTCCGGGGCTGGATCGAGGAGGTCGTGGAGGCTCACCCGGGCGAGGTGGAGCGCTACCGGGACGGCGAGGACCGCCTCCTGGGCTTCTTCGTGGGCCAGGTCATGAAGCGGTCGGCCGGCAAGGCCGACCCGAAAGAGGTGAACCGCCTGCTTCGGGAGGCGCTGCAGTAGCGGGCGCGGCTACGGAAGCAGGGCCTCCGCCTCCCCCGCGCTCCGCTTCGGCCAGTAGAGGAGGGGGCCCTCCGGGAAGGGGAAGAAGTCGTCGGCGCGCTCCTCCACCAGCACCGGGTCCCCGGCGCCTCCCTCGGCCAGGGCCATGTGACGGATCTTCTTGGCCAGCCGCAGGTTGATCTCTCCGACCGGGTCCAGGCGGGCCGCACGGGAGTCGTGGCGGCCGACCAGGTAGTCCACCACGTAGTCGAAGGAGAGCGCCACGTAGCGCTCCACCAGGGGCTCGGGCAGATCCCACCGGCTGCTCCGCAGCACCCGGTCGAAGATCTGCTTCCAGCGGTCGTTGTCCTGGAAGCGGATCATCCCCCGGAAGATCCTGCGGTTGGTCTGGAAGCTGAAGAGGGTGCGGCTGAGGACTTCGTCGAAGAGCTCGTCGGCCTCGCCGTGGTCGTGGTCCATGACCAGGCGCCGGGCCTTGCCCAGGTACGACTCCCCCACGTGGACGTCCATCCTGTGCTCCCAGTAGGTGTGGCCGAGGGAGCGCGTGGACTCGGTCAGGAGAAGACGCCGGGGGACGAAGACGTTGTGGGCGATGGTGTCCGCGGCCAGGTGCGCCAGGTAGCCGAAGCCGGCGGCCCGGAGAGCGTCCGAGTCCGCGGTCTCCAGGATCTCCTCGCCGACGTGCCAGTTGTGGCAGTGCCGGCCCTCGGGGGCGTACTTCTTGGCGAAGGAGATGTCGGCGGCCACCGAGCCGTAGAGGAAGGGGATCGGATGGCGCTCCAGGATCGCGCGAACCGCGGGCGGCACCAGGTAGAGGGCGCCGAGAACGGCCTCGCCCAGGGCCACGTGGGTTCCCGGTCCCCAGGCCGCGGCGGGCTCGGGCACGAGGAGCAGCCACGCCACGACGAGGCCGGCCGTGCCGAGAAGGCTCAAGCCGTCTCCCCCCTGGCCGCTCCCGGGCGCCGGCCACCCGGCGGGATGTGAATCTGCTCCGGCGTCGACAACGCTCAGCCCTCGGAGCGGGGCAGATCCGCCTCCACGTCCGGCAGCTCGCCCTCCTCCACCGGCTTCCGCTCCGGGTGGGGAGGCTCGGGCGCTTCCTCCCCGGGCGCGGCGGACGCGCCGCTTCCCCGCCCGTCGCGGATCGCCCGGGTTCCCTCCCGGACCCCCCGAACGGTGGACGCGGTGTCGATGAAGATGTCCTCCGCCTCGGACTGGACTAGCTCCATGAGGGCGTTGAACTCGTCGATTCGCTCCTCCATGCGGTCCGAAGCCTGGTTCAGGCGGTCTCCCATCCGCTGCACGGAGATGCTGAGGCGCTCCACGTCCTCCCGGACGACGCGGCTCACGAAGTCCACGTTCTCGGCCACGTTCGCCGCCCGTTCGGTCACGGGCTCCAGGCGCTCGTCGATCCGGGCCACCAGGCTCCGGACCTTGCTCTCGAGGTCCTTCATCTCCAGGGTGACCCGGAGGAAGAGGAAGAACATGGCCACGACGGCCAGGCCGAGCACGATCACGGCCACCGACTCGACCGTCGCCAGGCCGTCCCGGACCGGCACGGCGACCACGGTGTCCCGGGCGGCCGTCTGGAGGGTCGTGACCAGGGATGGGAAGGATGGGGGCATGAGGCTCATGGTCGGATTGTAAGGCTTCGTCCGGTCACAGATCCAGGTCGATCCCCGGCGTCCGGTGACCGAGCTTCGGGGTCACGGGGCTCCAGAGTCGGTACCAGCGTCCCCGGGCCAGGGCGCCGGCCACGGCGTCGGCGAGCTCGTCGCTCAGCCCCGCCGCGGCCTCGTCCCAGGGGGTCCTCCCTTCCAGATACCCCTCCAGCGCCCGATCCACCCGCCGGACCGTCTCTTCGTCCCTGCCCTCCAGCAGCGTAGGTCGGGGCACCCCTTCGCACCACCGGGCGAGCTCGGAAGCGAAGAGGTCGGCCAGGGGAAGGAGGGGCTCGGGGGGCGGCGCACCCCCGAGGAGGAGCGCCGTCTTGTGTATCGGGTGGACCGGAAGGAGGTTCCGCCGCCGGGCCAGGATCCGGGCGGCGGCCCGGTGGATCTCAGGGTCGGCCGGGGGGTCGAGTCCGATCTCCCGGACCACCTTGGTCACCTCGTCCGCGGACGCTGCGGCCATCCCCGCCTCGACCGTCCACTCCCGGAAGAGCTCGCTCGGTCCGGAAGGCGGGGCTGCCACGACCACCCCGTCGGTGCCCGTGTCCCGGAGAGCGGCGTCGAGCACGCCGCAGACGATCCGGCGGACCCGCTCCGCGTCCCGGCTCATCCCCCGTCTCCGGCGCCGGCATCCGGAAGATCACCGCAGATGCGCTCCAGCTCCCGGCGTACCAGGGCTGGATCCTCGTCTCTCAGGTGGGAGTAGGGGCGGCGCGAGCTGCGAACCGCGTCCCTCCGGAGACGGGCCTCCAGCCGGTCCTCCGTTCCCTGGGCGCCCTCGGCCAGGATCTCTCCGTCGGGGCCCACGACCAGGGAGTTGCCGGCGAAGGTCACGCCGCCTTCGATCCCGGAACGGTTGGCCAGCACCACGTAGATTCCGTGGAGGAAGGCGGTGGTCCGGGCCAGGAGGGTCCAGCGCTCGGTGGAGCCGAAGAGGCGCGGCGGGCCGTCCTCCGTCTCTCCCGGCGCTCCCCGCCCGGGCGCGGCCGCCAGCACGAGGAGAACGTCGGCCCCGTCCAGGGCCAGGAGATACGGGAGCGCCGGGTGCCAGAGGTCTTCGCACACCAGGAGTCCGGCCCGCCACCCGGAGCCGGCGTCGAAGGTCTTCAGCGGGCCGCGTCCCGGGGCGAAGTGGCGGCCCTCGTCGAACATCCCGTAGGTGGGAAGGTGCACCTTCCGGTGGACCGCCAGCAGCTCCGACCCGCGCAGGGTTGCGGCCGCGTTGAAGAGGCGATGGTCCCGGGCCTCTTCCACGTAGCCGACCACCACCAGGGGCCCGTCCCCCTCCAGCCCCTCCACCGGCCGGGTGCCCTCGGGGACCGCCACCTCGGCGGCCCGGCCCCGGAGGTCGTAGCCTGTGAGGGCCAGCTCCGGAAAGACGACGAGGTCCGCCGGCGCCGCCCCGGTCACCCGGCGGATGCGCTCGGCATTCCGGTCCGGACGGCCCAGCTCCGGTTCCATCTGCTCCACGACCACCCGGAGTCCGTCGGCGGCCGCTCCCCGGTCCGGTTCGCTCACCCGTGCGCCCCCGGGTCTCGATCCGACGGGTATCCGAGCCGGGCGGGGAAGGGGGCGGGGACGGAGTGGATCGGGAAGATGATCATTTCCCGAAGTCTAACGGCGGAAAGCGCCGAGGAGCCAGCAGCATCCGGAAGCGGAGCGCTTCGTCGCGTTCCGGAGCCCGAGAACGTTGGACCCCGAAACCGGATTTCGTATCTTAGACGTTCATTCCCCTGGATCTGCAGATCCGTGAACCACCCCCGGCCCCCGGGCCGGAGGCCCCGAACCCGAGGCCTACGCGCGTCTATGGCGAGCCCCACTCCGGACGAGAAGCTCGAGAAAGAGCTGAAGCTCTTCGACGTCTTCGCCATCAGCACCGGCGCCATGTTCAGCTCCGGCTTCTTCCTGCTGCCGGGGCTGGCGGCGAGCCAGGCCGGGCCCGCCGTGGTCCTGGCGTATCTCCTGGCGGGGGTCCTGATCGTCCCGGCCATGCTTTGCATGGCCGAGCTCAGCACGGCCATGCCTCGGGCCGGCGGCGCCTACTACTTTCTGGACAGGGCCCTGGGGCCCATGGTCGGGACGGTGGGCGGGATCGGCACCTGGATCGCGCTGATCCTGAAGAGCGCGTTCGCCCTCATCGGGATGGGCGCCTACGTGGCCCTCTTCGTCGAGGTGCCGATGAAGACCCTGGCCGTGGTCCTCACCCTCCTGTTCACCGCGGTGAACCTGGTGGGAGCGAAGGAGACGGGCCGTCTCCAGCGGTGGCTCGTGATCGCTCTCCTGAGCGTCGTCTTCTTCTTCGTGGTCCAGGGATTCTTCGAGATCGTCTCCATAGGGCCGGGAGAGGTGCGGCGGACGCAGCTCTCCCCGTTCATGCCCTTCGGAGTCGAGGGGCTCTTCGCCACCGTCGGCCTCGTCTTCGTCTCCTACGCCGGGCTCACCAAGGTGGCGAGCGTGGCCGAGGAGGTGCAGGATCCGGACCGGAACATCCCCCTGGGCATGGGCCTGTCCCTGGCGGTGGCCACCGCCGCCTACGTCCTGGGCGTGCTGGTGATGGTGGCGGTCCTGGATCCCTCCATGCTGCACGAGGACCTGACGCCGGTGGCCACGGCCGCCGACGCCTTCTTCGACTGGCTTCCCGGATTCACCGGGCTCGCCCTGATCGTGACCGCCGCCATCGCCGCCTTCGCGTCCACCGGGAACGCCGGAATCATGTCCGCATCCCGGTACCTGCTGGCCATGGCCCGGGACCGGGTGGTCTGGCCCCGCTTCGCCGAGCTCGGCCGGTTCCAGACCCCGACCTACTCCCTGGCGCTCACGGCGGGGGTCCTGATCCTCGTCCTCCTGACGTTGGACGTGATGTCGGTGGCGAAGCTGGCCAGCGCCTTCCAGCTCCTGATCTTCGCCTTCATCAATCTGGCGGTGATCGTGCTGCGGGAGAGCGGAATCGAGGGATACGAGCCGAGCTTCTTTTCGCCCCTGTATCCGTGGATGCAGATCGCCGGGATGCTGGTTCCGTTCTGGCTGATCACGGAGATGGGGGCCCTGGCGGTGCTCTTCACCCTCGGCATGATCGGCGCGGCCCTCCTCTGGTACCAGCTCTACGCCCGGAAGCACATGGCCCGTGAAGGGGCCCTCTTCCACCTCTTCGAGCGCCTGGGACGGCAGCGCGACCCCGGGCTGGACCGGGAGCTCAGGGAGGTCCTGAAGGAGTCTGGCGGGGTGGGCGATCACGATCCCTTCGTGGGACTGGTGACCGAGGCCACGGTCTTCGATCTGGAGGAGCCGGCGGAGTACGAGGCAGTGGTCTGGCGCGTGGCGGCCCACCTCGCGGAAGAGATCGGCGAGCCGGCGGAGCGGATCGCCGAGAGCTTCCTGAACGAATCCCGGCTCGGCCTCACCCCGGCGGCCCGGGGCGTCGCCCTTCCTCACCTGCGCGTCACCGGGGCCCGATCCTTCTACCTGGTCATGGTCCGGGTCCCCGAACCGGTGAATATCGACATCGAGGACGACGAGGAGCACGAAGTGTCCACCGGCATCCGGGCCCTCTTCTTCCTTGTGAGCCCCGAGGACAGCGCGCGGCATCATCTCAACGTCCTCGCCAGCCTCGCCGGAAGGGTGTGCGAGGTGAGCTTCCTGGAGGACTGGCTCGCGGCCGAGACCGAGCAGGAGCTCAAGGAGGCCGTCCTGCACGACGAGCGCTTCCTCTCGCTCCGGATCAGGGGAGAGGGCCTCTCGGCGTCCCTGGTCGACCGGGAGGTGCGGGAGCTCACCTTCGAGGAAGGGGCGCTGATCGCCCTGGTCCATCGAGACGGGGAGGTCGTGATTCCCCGCGGACGGACCCGTCTCGCCCGGGGGGATCGGCTCACCATCATCGGGGAGCCCGAGGCGATCCGGTCCCTCAGGGAGCGCTTCGGGGTCTGAGCGGGATGGCCGGGGAGGATTCACGCGCGGCGGCGCGCCTCCTCTACAAGTCCGCGACGGGCTTCCATCCCAGCCGTGAGAGCCAGTCACCGACCCGGGCTCCCCGGGCGTAGGGCCAGGCGAGATACACCTCGTCCCCGGGACCGAACTCCATCCGATCGGTCACCGGCTCGACCCGTCGATCTCGGATCAGCAGGAGGGGGAGGATCGGGATCTGGTGGTCGTTCCCCAGGATCCCCCGGTCCGACCCGGGGTGCTCTTCTCCATCTCCCTCGAATCTCCAGCGGCTTACGTCCAGCTCGCCGGCCCGGAACGCGTGGCTCCAGAACTCCACGTCGACCGGCGCGCCGAAGAGGATCGCCGCTCCTGCCTCGTGCACCTGCGTCTCTTCCAGGCCGCCGTGCATGCGGTTGAGGGACACCGAGGTCCGCTCCACGTCGAAATGCGATTGGGCCAGCTTCACGACCCGGAGGTTCAACGACGGGCTGGGCGTCACGGCCGCCAGCGCCTGGCACTGGGGGAGACCGGCCTCGTAGAGGGAGCTCTGGTCCGTGGCGCTCCCGTGGACGACCCGCAGCCCTTCCTCCCTCGCTTCGTCACACTCCTCCTGGCTGGAGTCCACCAGGACGACGTGCTCGCCGGCCTGCTCCAGGGCGTGGGCCAGGGTCCGACCGATCGGATTGGCTCCCACGATGGCGAAGCCCATCCGTCCCTCGCGTCGGACCCCCAGCCAGGAAGCCACCGGCCCCGCCAGCCCGCCCTGCACGACCACCGTGACGGCGATGACGAGGAAGACCAGCGCCTGGAACTCCTCCCCGCCGGGGATGCCCTCGCGCCCGAAGCGCTGTGCGAAGAGTGCGGCCACGGCGGCGGCCACGACGCCCCGGGGGGCCAGCCACGCCAGGAAGGCCCGCTCCCGGAGGTCGAGGTCGGTCCCGCTCGTACAGACGGCGACGCTCAGGGGACGCACGAGCATGATCGCGGCCACGCTTCCGATCCCGGCCCAGCCGAGCCCGACCACGTCGTCCAGGTGGACGGTGGCCGCCAGGAGGACGAAGAGGAGGGCGAGCATGAAGACGGTGAGCTGCTCCTTGAACTCCTTGAGCTCCTCGTCGACCCGGGTCTCCATGTTGCCCACCACCAGTCCGGCCACGGCAGCGGCCATGATGCCGGTCTCGTGCAGGATCGCCTCGCTCACCTGGAAGATGGCCAGGACGAAGGCCAGGGCGAAGACGTTCTCGAGCCCTTCCGGCACCAGCTTCTCGCTTCGAAGGACGAAGCCCACCAGCAGGCCCCCAGCCACCCCGACGGCGATCCCGACGGCCAGGGCGCCCGGAAAGCTGACCAGGACCCCGTCCGCCGCTCCGGTCGTCAGGACGTACTCCAGCGCGACCACGGCCAGGATCGCCCCGATGCCGTCGATGAGCACCGCCTCTCCCTCGAGGATCGTGGCCAGGTTCTGCCGGACCGGAACCCGGCGGAGGACGGGCTGGACCACGGTGGGTCCGGTCACCACGAGGAGCGCGCCGAACGGAAGGGCGAGCGTCCACGGCCAGTCCATGAGGAGACGGACCGCGAAGGCGGTGATCACGCCCGTGATCACTGCGCCGATCGTGATGAGCCTGCGAAGGGGTCTGACTTCTCCCCAGAGCTGATGGACGTTGAGGCTCAACCCCCCCTCGAAGAGGATCACCGCGACGGCCATCCCCACGATGTCGAGAAGCGCCCGTCCCAGGCTCTCCGGCTGGACGACCCCGGCGACTTCGGGCCCGAGGAGCACCCCGGTGAGCAGGAGGAGAACGATGCTCGGCACGTCGAGATGCCGGGCGACCACGTGGGCCACCATGCCGGCGGCCGCGGCCAGCCCCACCGTGAGCGCGGGATTCTGAAAGGCAAGCTCCATTAACTCGTCTCACCGAAGGGGAGAGCGAGGGATCGCCGGTCGGCTGGCGACGGGGCCGGACCGATGGAGAAGGCGAACGTTCCGATGGGATCCGGTTGTTCCGGTCGTCGAGAGATGAATATGTTCCAGTCGGTTTCGATGTTCCCGGGGCTTCGCACTATGGGGCAAACGCCTCCGCTCCGACACCCACACCCACTGAAATGATCGATTCGAACGAAGCGGTGACCATGCCCCGATTTCTCGTGGAGGGGGGGCGGCGCCTGGACGGTACGATTCGCCCGGCCGGCAACAAGAATGCGGCCCTCCCGGCCATCGCGGCCGCCCTGATCACGTCCGAGACGGTCGTCCTGGAGAACGTGCCCAGGATCCGGGATGTCGATACGCTCCTGGAGATCGTCGGGTCCCTCGGAGCCGACGTGGAGTGGGAGGACGAGAACGAGGTCCGGATCCGGGGCGCGGGAGTGGAAGGAGGTCGACCGGACCCGGATCTGGCGCGCCGGATCCGGGCTTCGATCCTGCTGGCGGGACCGCTGCTTGCCCGCTTCGGGCGGGTCTCCCTCCCTCCTCCGGGGGGCGACGTCATCGGGCGGAGGCGGCTCGACACGCACTTCCTCTCCTTCCGGGCCCTGGGGGCCGAGATCGATCTCGTCGACGGGTTCGAGGTGTCCGCGGAAGGCGGGCTGAAGGGAGGCTCCATGTTCCTGGACGAGCCCTCCGTCACGGCCACCGAGAACGCCGTCATGGCCTCGGTCCTCGCGGACGGCGTCACCAAGATCCGGAACGCTGCCGCGGAGCCCCACGTCCAGGATCTCTGTCGCCTGCTTAACCAGATGGGCGCCCGGATCCAGGGGGTCGGCACCCATACCCTCGAGATCGAGGGCGTGTCCGAGCTCCGCGGGACCCGGTTCCGGATCGGATCCGACCACATCGAGACCGGCTCCTTCATCGGGCTGGCCGCGGTCACGGGCTCGGAGCTGACCGTGGAGGACGCCCCCGTCCAGCACCTGGACTCCACCCTGATCGGCTTCCGCCGCCTGGGCGTCGAGTGCACGGTCCGGGGCACGGACCTGATCGTGCACGGGGACCGGGAGCACGAGATCCGGTCCGACGCTTTCGGCCACGTGCCGAAGGTCGACGACGGTCCCTGGCCGGCCTTCCCCGCGGATCTGACCTCGATCGCGCTGGTCACCGCCACCCAGTGCCAGGGGACCGTGCTGATCCACGAGAAGATGTTCGAGTCCCGGATGTTCTTCACCGACAAGCTCGTCGGGATGGGGGCCCAGATCATCCTCTGCGACCCCCACCGGGCCGTGGTGGTGGGCCCGGCTCCGCTCCAGGGAGGGCTCCTCGAGAGTCCCGACATCCGGGCCGGGATGGCGCTCCTGATCGCGGCGCTGGGTGCCAGGGGCGAGAGCGAGATCCGGAACGTCCAGCAGATCGAGCGGGGCTATCAGGACATCGACGACCGCCTTCGGGCCCTGGGCGCCCGGATCGAGCGGGTGGGGCCGGAGGAGGTCTGACCCGTCCGACGCGGCCGACCAGCACGAGCCAGGGGGCGAAACAACGAGGGACGGGGACCCGTAGGAGGATTCGAGCTCCGGACCCGATCGGCCCGGGGCGATCACGTGTCCGAAAGCGCGAGCGCGAGAACAGAGGACCTACCCATGGGTGACGACCGGAATCGGTCCAGGAGCGAGGGGTTCCGGGAGGGAGTCCGCCAGGGGTTGGGGATTCTCTCCGCCTTCAAGGACGCCATCGAGGAGACGATCGAGGAGGCCCGGGAGCGCGGGGACCTGAGCGCCGACCGGGCCCGGGAGATCGTAAAGACCACCGTGGACCGGGCCCAGTCCGCGGCCGACGAGGCCCGGGAGCGCTTCGACTTCGTGACCCGGAAGGAGCTGGACGCTCTCCGGGAAGAGATGGCGGAGCTGGAGGCTCGGCTCTCCGCGCTGGAAGCGGAGAGGTCGAGCCCCGCCGCCGGCGGATCCGGCCTGGAGGAGGAGCCCCCCGAGAAACCTTGAGGAGTCAGCGGGGTTCCTCTATATTGTGGGCACGGACGAGCCGCCGTGCAGGCGGCTTCTTTTTGAGGTGGGGGTGCTGGCGGCCCCCGCTTTTTTATTCCGGTATCCGCTTTTTCACAACCGGTGGCGAGATGGAGCGCGCCGGGGGAGGAGACGATGGCCAGGCCGATCCCAGAGGTTCTCTCGGAGCTGGAACCGAGGCTCCGGAACCTGGGATATGATCTGGTGGACATCGAGTGGGCCGGAAGCGATCGTCGTCCGATTCTCCGGATCCGGATCGATCACGCGGAGGACCCGGAGGAGCGGGGCGTGACCGTGGACGACTGCGTGGCGGCCAGCAAGGGCCTCGAGCCCTGGCTGGACGAGCTCGAAGCGGTCCCCGAGGGGTATACCCTCGAGGTGTCGTCGCCGGGGGTCGAGCGACCCCTGACCCGCAGTCGGGACTTCGAGCGCTTCGCCGGACACCCGGTGGCCGTGAAAGGCCCCGAGGTGCTGGCGGGGCGGGCGACGTACCTGGAAGGCGAGCTCGTCGGGCTGGAGACGGAGGACGACGGCGCGGAGATCGTGGTGCTCCGCCTCCCCGGAGGCGACGTGCTCAGGATCCCGCGCGAGGAGATTTCGGGGGCGAAGCTCCGACACGAGTGGGAGTGAGCCTCGGGCGCCGTGAGCGGCGCGGGGGCGACGGCGGCTCCCCGGAGACAGCGAGTGACTGGAACCCAAGAGAGTGTCATGGCGAACAGCGGCCAAATCGTTGCGGCGTTCCGCGACATCGCGGCCACGAAGGATCTCTCCCCGGAGGAGGTCAACGACCTCATCCAGGACGGGATCACCGCGGGCCTGGCCAAGATCTTCGGCCCGAACGTGGAAGCCGAGATCTTCGTCGACGAAGAGACGGGCGACATCGAGATCATCGTCCTGAAGCGCGTCGTCGAGGAGGTCGAGGATCCGTCCGCGGAGATCTCCCTGGAAGAAGCCCGCTGGGACGACCCCGGCTACGAGGTCGGCGACATCATGGAGATCCCGGTGGACTTCGAGGAGTTCGGCCGGAACGCCGTGATGGCGGCGAAGCAGCGGATCGTCCAGCGAGTCCGGGAGGGCGAGCGCCAGCGGATCCGTGACGAGTTCGAGGACCGGATCGGCGAGCTCCTCTCGGGGGAGGTGCAGCAGGTCGAGCGCGGCAAGATCGTGATCATGCTGAACCGGGCCCGGAACGCCGAGGCGATCATCCCGTGGAAGGACCAGAATCCCCGGGAGCGCTTCCGCCAGGGCGACCCGATCCGGGCGGTGCTGAAGAAGGTGGACGAGACGCCGAAGGGGCCCCGGCTCATCCTCTCCCGGGCGGCGCCGGACTTCGTCTCCGCCCTCTTCAAGCTCGAGGTCCCCGAGGTCTACCAGGGAATCGTCGAGATCAAGTCGATCGCCCGGGAGGTCGGCGGGCGAACGAAGATGGCGGTCTCGAGCCGGGACGAGTCCGTGGATCCGGTCGGGGCCTGCGTGGGGCTTCGGGGCTCCCGGGTCCAGGCCGTCGTCTCGGAGCTCGGCGGGGAGCGGATCGACATCGTTCCCTGGCACCCGGACCCGGAGATCTTCGCCCGGCGCGCCCTCGCTCCGGCCAAGGTGGCCAAGGTCATGAGCGACGCCGAGACGAAGGTCATCACCGCGATCGTGGACGAGGATCAGCTCTCCCTGGCGATCGGCCGCAACGGTCAGAACGTGCGGCTGGCCTCCCAGCTCATCGGGTGGCAGATCGACCTCTACGGATCCCGGGAGTGGCTCGAGCGGGGGGCCGACACCGCGCTCTTCGGCGACGTCTCCGACGAAGCGATGGAGATGGCGGACTTCGCGCTTCCGGAGCTCGAGCTTCCCGAGGACACCCTGGCGGCCCTGGAAGGTGCCGGATATAGTACTTTTCTGGACATCATCGACCTGGAGCGGGACGATTTCCTCGCCATCGAAGGCCTCTCGGAAGAGGAGGCCGATCAGCTCCTCGACCTCATCGACGAGCTGACCGTCGTCGAGGAGGTGGAGGAGCCCGACGAGGAGGCGGAAGGGGAAGGCGAAGAGCCCGAGGACGAGGGTGAAGCCGAGGCCGAAGCGGACGCGGAGAAGGCCGAGGCCGCCGAAGTCGAAGACGAGGGAGAAGAAGCGGAAGAAGCCGCCGTGGCCGTGGCAGCCGAGGAGGACGAGGCCGGGGCTACCGACGGGGAGGCCGAGGAGGATGAGCGCGAGGACGACTGAGGAAGACGTCCTCTCGTTCCTCGGCCTCGCCAGCAGGGCCGGCGAGGTTTCCGCCGGAACCGAGCGGACCCGGCAGGCGCTCCGGGAGGGGAGGGCCCACCTGGTCCTCACCGCCGGAGACGCCTCGACCGCGCAGCTCGAGAAAGTCGCGGGCCTGATCCGACACAATGACGTACCGCGCCGCGCGGTCGCCGACAGAGCGCGGCTCGGGAGAGCGATCGGACGCTCTCCCGTGTCCGCCGTGGCGGTGACCGCCGCATCGTTTGCACAGCAGCTCCTGGAACGACTCCCCGACGACGCGTCGGACGGGGAGCGGCCGGAGCAACGGAGGTAGTTCGGAAGTATGCGGGTTATCGATCTCGCCAAAGATCTGAAGGTGGATGCGGAGTCCCTGATTCATCTCCTCCGGGAGATGGGGATGTCCGTCACCAGCGAAGAGGCGGAGCTCAAGGACGCCGCGATCGCCCGGGTGCGTGCCCGGATCGAGCGCGAGCGCCGAGGGGGAAAGAGCGTCGCCGAGGCGCTGGAGTCCGCCCTGGAAGAGGCCCAGTCCGCCCACCGCCCCCGTCGTCGCCGCCGGAGCAGCCGTCGGCGGACGGCCGACGCCGAGGAAGCGGAGGGCGAAGAGGCCGAGGAGGCTGAAGAGGAGGCCGGAGACGAGGTCGAGGCCGAGGCCGACGAGGACG
>CAZMPV010000001.1:26801-34016 GCA_964567985.1 uncultured Gemmatimonadaceae bacterium | reverse complement strand
CTCCGACGCCAGCATCGTCGCGCCCCTCGTCTTCTCCTACGTCCTGGGGGACTGACGTCCCCGTCTCCGAACCCGAGGGCCAGCTGTCCCCACCCCTCCTTCGGCAGGAGCACCGACCATGACGATCCGGCGTACGCTGGCGGCCGTCGCCGCCGCCCTTCTCACATCCCTAGCAGGCGGCGAGGCGCCGGCCCAGGAGCTGGCCACCGAGGACCCGACCATCCAGCAGATCTGGGACGAGGGGATGCACGACTCCGAGATCCGGGGGTTGGCCCAGACCCTCATGGACTCCATCGGTCCCCGCCTCACGGGGAGCCCGGCCCAGGAGCGGGCGGCGGAGTGGGTGCTCCGGACCTACGAGGCGTGGGGCGTCGAGGCCCGGAACCAGGGGTACGGGAGCTGGGAGGGGTGGGATCGAGGCGTGACCCACGTCGACCTCGTCGAGCCCCGGGTCCGGACCCTCGAGGCGACCCAGCTCGCCTGGAGCCCGGCCACCGAAGGACCGGTGACCGGACCGGTCCTCGCGCTGCCGGAGATGGCGAGTCGCGCCGACTTCCGGGCCTTTCTCCAGAAGGTGGAGGGCGCCTTCGTCCTGGTCTCCTTCCCCGAGCCCACCTGCCGACCCGACGAGAGCTGGGAGGCGTGGGCGGCCGACGGGGACTTCGCGGCCATGGACGAGTCCCGTAGCGCCGCCCGGAGGCGCTGGGAGTCGTCGGTGGGGGCGGCGGCGGGAGGGTGGCGACGCTGGACGTGAGCTGCGAAGACTACGGGCTGCTGCACCGGCTGGCGGTCAACGGACAGGGCCCCCGGATCCGGGTCCTGGCCGAGCCCACCCGGACGATCATGGTCGGCCACTGGAACGGAGAGGAGCAGGGGTTGAACGGATCCCGGGCCTTCGCCACCGATCACCCGGAGATCGTCGACGGTCTCCAGGCCCTCTTCAACCAGGACAACGGGACCGGCCGGGTGGCCCGGATCAGCATGCATGGGCTCCTGGGCGTGGCGCCCTTCATCGGCCGGTGGATGGAGAAGCTTCCCGAGGACATCAAGGAGTACGTGGAGCTGCGGATTCCCGGCGAGCCGGGGCGGGGCGGGAGCGACTACGCGTCGTTCGTCTGCGCCGGCGCCCCGGCGTTCAGCCTGAGCTCGCTGAGCTGGGACTACGGCACGTACACGTGGCACACGAACCGGGACACCTTCGATAAGCTCTCCTTCCCGGACCTGAGTAACAACGCGACCCTCACGGCGATGCTCGCCTACCTGGCCTCGGAGGAGCCGGACCGGCTGCCCCGCCGGCGCCGTGTCATGCCTCCGGGGGAGGAGGGCGAGGCTCCGGGGCGTGGCCCACCTGTCGGGACGGGGACCGGAGCGGAAGCCGGCGGTAGCCACCCGGAGGACGGGTGTCGGCTCGACGCGGGACGCCGCACTTGTGCTCCGGCCGGTCGATCCGAATCTTGGGAATAGAAAGCACCGAATCGCGGGATGCTCTCCATCCCGCCCGACGGTGGTCCGGCGCGAGGGTCCCGGTTCGACCCGATTCGCCGTCGCCGTCCGCCGGCTCGCTCGGCTCACACGCTCCCCCCCGTGAGCTGATGGCTGCGTAGGGGAGAGGAACTCCCTAGCCGGTCCGATCTCAGAGGCCAGAAGGCCATGGCAGACCTGAGGATCCGGCTCTTCGGCAGCCTGGAGATCAGGAGGGGAGGCGTGCTTCTGCCCGCCCTTCCCACCGAGCGCTCCAAGCACCTCTTCGCCTTCCTGGTCCTTCACCGGGAACGCCTCTTTCACAGGGACGTCCTCTGTGGCCGCCTCTGGGGGGACCGGGCCGAGCCGGAGGCCCGCAAGACCCTCCGGACCGCCCTCTGGAGGCTTCGCTCGATCCTCGAGCCCGAGGAGGAGGACGAGGGAACCGTCTTCCACGTCGAGGGCCAGCAGATCGGATTTCCCGGGACGAGGGCGGCGTGGGTGGACGCGTGCGCCTTCGAGGAGAGGATGGAGGCCCAGGGAGCCGGGCCCGACGACGTCCTCGACGTCGAAGGCGCTCGCTCCTGCATCCGGGCCGCGTCCCTCTACCGCGGTGACCTGCTGGAGGGCATCTACGGCGAGGAGTGGTGCACGTTTCACCGGGAGCGGTTCCGGCTGGACCACCTGACCTGTCTCGAGCGGCTCCTGCGGTATTTCCGCGAACGGGAGGAGTGGTTGGACGCGATCGCCTGGGGGCAGCGGCTCCTCCGACGGGACCCGCTCCGGGAGCACGTCCACAGGAGCCTCATGGAGTGTCACTACGCCATGGGCGATCGGCCGTCGGCGCTGAGGCGCTACGAGGAGTGCCGGGCCGTGCTCGAGGAGGAGCTGGGCATCGAGCCGATGCCCGAGACCCGGAAGCTGAGGGCCCGGATCCTCGAGGCCGATATGCGTACCCCGTCTGAGACCACCGCCTCGCGGCGAGACGCCGCTGGCGACGGGAGCGACGATCGGGAAGGAGACGTCCAGGACGTGAGCATGGCCCGGGAGGTGGAGGGAGCGCTGGAGGAGCTCTACGCCCTCGCGGAGCGGCTGGAGCGAGCGCATCGAGCACTCCGGGTCGGAGCCCCGAAGCAGCCCGACGCCCCCGGCGTGACCGGAGGCCGGACGCAGTCGATCGAGCACTGACCAGAGAAAGGGAGGCGAAGACCATGCACGTTTCCGAGCACCAGCTCCTCCTCGACGACGGGGAGCCCGCGCCCTTCACGGAGAGCCCCAACATCGGGGGAGCGCTGGATCCGCGGTACCTGGTGATGCACTACACCGCGGCCCCGGGAGCCGAGGCCTCGGTGAACTGGCTGACGAACGAGCGGGCTCGCGCCTCGGCCCACCTGGTCGTGGGCAGGGACGGGACGGTCACCCAGCTCGTGCCCTTCGAGCGCGTCGCGTGGCACGCGGGCGTCAGCAGGTGGGAGGGGATCGAGGGGTTGAACGCACACTCCATCGGCATCGAGCTGGACAACGCCGGGAAGCTCGAGCGGAAGGGTCGGAAGTGGTGCGCCTGGTTCGGCGCCACATTTCCGCCCGAGGAGGTGATGGAGGCGGTCCACAAGCACGAGGAACAGATGTGCGGATGGCACGTCTATCCGCCGGCGCAGATCGAGGCCGCCCTGGAGGCGGCCACCGCCATCGTCCGGGAATACGATCTGGACGACATCGTGGGCCACGACGACATCGCCCCGGGCCGAAAGACCGATCCCGGCCCCGCGTTTCCCATGGCGAACTTCCGGTCTCGGATCTTCGGCCGGGACGCCGACCGGGCGCCCCGCTTCGAGACGACGACCCACCTGAACATTCGCGGCGGGCCGGGGACGATGCACGAGAAGCTCGACGCCGCGCCCCTTCCACCCGGAACCCGACTCGAAGTGCTCCAGGAGGACGGTCGTTGGCGGCTCGTGGACGTGGAAGGAGAGGTCGGAGGCGAGCGGGACGTCCAGGGATGGGTCCACGGCGGCTACCTGCGGCGGGTGGAGCCATGAGCTGATCCGTCGGCGGGTTCCGACCTTCCGGCCGCGGGCCGGCGCTCCCCAGGGGGGTGCCGGCCCGCGGCTATTTCTACGTGTCGCACCCCCGCGCGGGGTCCTCGATCCGGGTCCCGGGACGATGGCGAGACGGTCCGGGGACGGGCGGGGGACGGGGGGGCTGTAGACTGCTCCGAGAGGTGTCGAGGGCCGACACCCGTGTCCGTGTTGGGCCGCGGAGGAGGATTCCTGGATTCGCGCTCCGAGCATCGGGAGATACGTGAAGTCCCCCCCCGGTGAGACCGGGGCGTCCGCGAGGACGTTCGTCGTCCGTCTCTGGTTCGAGGCGACCGACGAGACCGGCAGCCGCGGGGAGTGGCGCGGGCAGGTCCGGGAGGTGCCGGGCGGAGACACCGCCTACTTCCGGAAGCTGGAGGGGGTGGTCGGGGCCCTGGAGAAGCTGGGCGCCGCCTCGGGCCCCGGGCGCGACGAGCCTCGACCGACGAGATGAGACTACGAATGGAGAGGGAGACGCAGGTTGGCTGACTTCGAGGGACTCGCCGCAGTGGGCAAGAGCGTCGTCTCTCTGCTCAACTCCTGTTTCGCCGCCGAGGAGCCCGTCTCCGGCGACCAGTCCGCGAACGCGCTCCTGGTCACCACCGAGGACTTCCGGGACGGAGACAGCTCCTCGCTGCCGGCCACCGGCGTCTCGATCTTCGTCTACCGAGTGGATGTGAACAGCGCGACCCGGGCTGCCTGGTCGTCGGTGGGCGCCGTAGAGGGGCGGAGCCAGCTCCCCCTGGACCTCCACTTCCTCCTGACTCCGTGGGCGTCGAACGCGGTCCACGAGCTCCAGATCCTGGGAAAGGCGATGCAGTGCCTGGAGGACACGCCGATCCTCACCGGCCCGCTCCTGGACCGGGCCGGCGGGTGGGCGCCCCGGGAGGCGGTGCAGATCGTCCTGGGAGAGATCACCACCGAGGAGGTCATGCGCACCTTCGACTCCCTTCCCCGGGACTACAAGCTGAGCGTTCCCTACATCGCCCGGGTGGTGCGCCTGACCGGCCAGGGCGACGACCGGGCGCCCGACGTCCACACGGCCGTCACGGGTGTGGTGCCGGAGGTGGGCCCGTGAGTCCGACCGGCGTGCCTCTCCCCGGCGGTGACGTCCACCGACTGGCCGTGGGCCTGGAGGCCGTGGACGTCGCGTCCGGCGGACGCGTCCCTCCTCCCCTGCACGTGATCCGGGACGACCGGCCTCTGGAGGACGGGCTCCTGGTCCGGCTGGAGGGAGCGGGCCGGGACGTCGCTTCTGCCCTTCCCCGGTTCGAGCGCCACCGGACGTGCCGCCACGTGATCCGATACGAGCCCGGCCGCTTCCGGACCGGCCACACCTCGGTGACGGTCCGCCTCGTCGAGTCCACGGGAGGGATGGGCCGCCGGCGCTTCGTGCCCCGGCGGCTGGAGATCCCCCTCCTGGATCCGGACGTGGCCGACGACCGGGACACCGAGTTCCGGATCCGCCGGCCCCGGCTCTTTCCGGGCGCCGCGTACCCGGTCCAGCGGACGGCCACCGGCCTTCGGGGATGGGTCGTCCGGGGTGACGAGATCGTGCGGTGGGCCCGGATCGAGGCCGTGCGTAGCGGAGGGGATCGGGTGCTGGCCAGGGCCCACGGCGACGATCGGGGGGAGTTCCTTCTCCTCCTCGGCGCCGATGCTCGTCCTCCCGGCGACCCCACCGGAACGGTGGAGCTGGAGGTGCGGGCTTTCGGGCCCGACTCGGCACCGAGCCCGTCCTCGGACCTCCGGGCCCGGGTGGACGCGCTCTGGGACCTGCCGGTGGAGACGCTTCCCGAGGCCCGGGATCCGGATCCGGTCTCCCGGGGAGAGGCCCTGCCCACCGGCTACGGCCGGAGCGCGTCCAGGACGATTCAGGTGCCGCTGGGACGGATCGTCAGCGAGCAGCAGCCATTCGACATCGAGTAGCACGAGGTCGCAGCCACGCGAGGAGTGAGCGATGCCCGAGTATCTAGCACCTGGGGTCTACGTCGAAGAGGTCAGCTTCCGGTCGAAGTCGATCGAAGGCGTGCCCACGAGCACCACCGGATTTGCGGGGATGACCCGCACCGGACCGGTCCAGTACAGCGCGGGGCCGTCCCCCACCGAGCCACGCCTGGTGACCAGCTTCACCGAGTTCGAGCGGATCTACGGTGGTCTCGAGCCCCTCCGCCTAGAGGGCGGAGACCGGATCCCCTATCTGGCCCACGCCGCTCGAGCGTTCTTCCTGAATGGGGGCAAGCGTCTCTACGTCTCCCGGGTCTTCAACTCCGGCACCGACACGCCCGGCACCGGCGGGGTGGCCCGGCTGGACGTGACCGTCGGGTCGCTGGGGACCGCCCAGTGGCGCGCCCGCTGGCCCGGGAGCTTCGGCAACGTGGCCATCCGCACCACGGGCCCGGGCGGCGACCCGGACGGGAGCGTGGTGCGGAAGAAGACGTCGCTGTTCATCCACGACGAGTTCGGGCTCCAGGTCCGGAGCGCGTCCCACGGGACCGTGCTCGAGCGGATCCTGGCCGGAGGGGCGGTCCCGGCAGACGACGACCCGGTCACCGCGGGCGACCTCCTGGTGGTGATGGAGGACTCCGACACCGGGGAGCAGACTTTCTTCGATGACGGCGGACAGGCCACGCTCAACTCCGACGACACCGTCCGCATCGTGGAGATGAACGTGGCGGTGGAGGTGAGCGCCGACCGGATCGACTTCTACGAGGAGCTCGCCACCCATCCGACCCAGACCCGCTACGTGGGCCGGATCCTCCATCGCGACGACCCGGAGGACGAGAACGCCGTGGTCTGGCTCGACTGGGACCCGCCGGCGGACTCCGGGAACGAGTTCGCCGCGGCCCGCCTCCTCCATGCCCTCACCACCGCCGAGGCGACGGGCAACTTCCGCCTCACCGGCGGGCACGACGGCGCCGTGGTCTCTCCGACGGGCGGCGACGGCCTGCCGGGAAGCGCGGCCGACCCCGACGACCCCGACGACAAGGCCACGGGGCTGGCGGCGCTGGCCGAGGTGGACGACGTGGCCATCGTGGCCGTTCCCGACGGTGGGGCGTACGCCAACGACGTGGACGTCCAGGCCGCCGCCGACGCCCTCATCACCCACGCCGAGAACGCGAAGTACCGCATCGCGGTCGTGGACGGGCCCGGTGGCGCCTCCCTGAACGGTATCCGGGACTTCCGGGGACGCTTCGACTCGTCGTACGCCGCCCTCTACCACCCCTGGATCGAGATCTTGGATCCGACCCAGCGGCGGGCCCAGGGCGCGCCGCCCGAGCGGCTCCTCCTTCCGCCCTCGGGCTTCGTCTGCGGCGTCTACGCCCGCACCGACGTGGAGCGTGGCGTGCACAAGGCGCCGGCCAACGAGGTTGTCCGGGGACTGACGCGCTTCGAGGCCAACATCAACAAGGGCCGGCAGGAGGTGCTGAACCCCGAGGGCATCAACGCGCTCCGCTTCTTCGAGGGCCGGGGCAACCGGGTGTGGGGCGCCCGCACCATGAGCTCCGACCCGGAGTGGAAGTACGTGAACGTCCGGCGGCTCTTCCTCTTCGTCGAGCACTCGATCTTCAAGAGCACGCAGTGGGCGGTCTTCGAGCCCAACAACCGGCGCCTCTGGTCGAACATCCGGAACAGCGTGGAGGACTTCCTCCTGGACCGCGACGCCGACATCATC
>CAZMPV010000001.1:0-26791 GCA_964567985.1 uncultured Gemmatimonadaceae bacterium | reverse complement strand
GGGCCCTCATGGGTGAGACCCCCGACGAGGCGTTCTTCGTGCGGTGCGACCGGACCACCATGACCCAGAACGACCTGGACAACGGCCGGATGATCTGCCTCGTCGGGATCGCCCCGACGAAGCCGGCGGAGTTCGTGATCTTCCGGATCGGACAGTGGACCGCCGACGCCGACCGGAGCTGACGGGAGACGACGATGGCGACCTTCAGAGAGAACCCGTATGGAGCGTTCAACTTTCTCGTGTCGCTGGGAGGCGACCAGGGCGACGGCGCCGAGGGGACCGTGGTCGGGGGCTTCTCCGACGTGAGCGGCCTGGGCACCGAGGTGAGCTACGCCGAGTACCGGAACGGGAACGAGCGCTTCAACACTGTGCGCAAGGTGCCCAACACCTACTCGGTGGACGACGTGACGCTCAAGCGGGGCCTGGTGGGCTCCCCCGATCTCTTCGAATGGCTCAAGAGGGTGCGGGAGGGGACGGCCGATCCCAGGCAGGTCCTGATCACCGTGATGGACGAGGCCCGCAACCCCGTCGTCACCTACAAGCTTCGGGACGCCCAGCCCAAGAAGTACACCGGCCCCACGCTGGCGGCCGAGGGCGGGGGCGAGGTGGCGATGGAGGAGCTGATCTTCACCTGCGAGGGGATCGAGTACCAGTGACCGCCGCCTCTCCGGCCGTCCTCCGATGATCGGCTCCCGCGTCCTGGGCGCCCCGGGCGTCTACTGGGAGACCGACGGGCCGCTGCGCCGGCTGACCGGCGTGCGCATGGACGTGTGCGCCTTCGTGGGCGTGGCGCCCCGGGGGCCGGTGCGGGAGCCGGTGCGGGAATCGCCCTGGCCGGCGGCGTCGCCCTATTCGGAGCGGGGCGTCCGCCGCTCTCTGGCGGTGTCCGTGGAGAGCTGGACCGAGTACGTGCGACTCTACGGGGGCTTCTCGGGTCCGGGCCTCCTGCCCTACGCCGTGCACGCCTTCTTCCGTCAGGGCGGTCGTCGGGCCCACGTGGTGCGGATCGTCCATGGCTACGGCGACGTCCGGGACGAGGAGGGACGGGCGTCGGCCCCCCTCTCGGGCCTGCTCCACCGGGGCGGGACGGGTCTCCCTCTTCGGGCCGCTTCGCCGGGGGACGCCGGGAACGGGATCCGGGTCCGGACCTCGTGGACCGCTGCGGACCTGGGCTTCCGGGGTCTGCTGGAGGGCGGCTTCGCCCTGGACGACGGGGCGACGGTGGGGATCGGCGACCTCCTCCGGGTCGAGCTGGCAGGTAACGGAAGCCGCTTCCATCGGGTGGATAGCGCCCGGGACGACGAGCTGGCGGGCGCGCCGGTGCGGGTGGCGGTGCCGGCCGCGGAGGTGGAGGGCGACCCCACCGCCGTCCAGCGGGTCGGGATGACCCTCGACGTCGACGGAGGCGGGTCGTCGGAGAGGCACGCCGACCTGGGGCTGACCCCCGCCCATCCCCGCTGGGTGGCCGCCGTCCTGGAGGCGGAGTCGGTCCTGCTGAGGGCGGACCCCCGCTGGGCGCAGCGGGAGCTCCGCCCCGCCTCTCCCTCCCTGGTCGATCCGCCCCAGGGGGATCCCTTCCGCGGCGGCGGCACGGGGAGGCCGGCCCGGGGCGCGGCCCCCGGTGTCCGGCCGCTTGACGACGGGGTCTGGCTGGAGGCCCGGAGCGAGGGTCGGTGGGGCGACCGCCTGCGGGCGTCGCTCTCCTTCCGGACCGAGCCCGTGGCGGTCCCCGAGCTCCGCGGCGGCGACCTCCTGGTCCGCCCGGGCGGCGCCCCGGTGCCCCTGGGCGCCACCCTGCTGCTTCGCCTCTCCGACGGCACCCGGGAGGTGCGGACGGTGATCGACGTGGTGGACGGCTGGCACCCGGACCGGCCGGATCGGGTGCGGCGCCTGGTCCTGGACGCGGCCCCGGCCGGCGACCCGGTCCGTACGGAGCGGGTGGAGGCGGAGCTCCGCCTCCACGAGGTCCGGGCGGAGGCGGCGGTGCAGGAGGGGCGGAGCGAGGTTTTTCAGGGGCTGGGGCTCACCCCCGCCCACCCCCGCTGGATCCACGGCGTGGTGGGCCGGGAGTCGGAGCTGGCGCGCGCCCACCCCGAGTGGGCCGGCGCGACGCTGGAGGTGACCCCTGGGCTCCTGGACCGGGAGCGGCTGGAGTCGGGCCCCTTCCGGGGAGGCGCCGACCGCTACGCCGACATCGTCCCCGAGGACTTCTTCGACCCCGGGTGGAGCCAGCGGGACGAGGAGCCGGGCGACGGGATCCAGGCCGTGGGAAGCGTGGCGGAGGCTGCGCTCCTGGTGGTGCCGGACCTCTACTCTCCGGGCCCCCTCCAGCCGGTGGAGGACGTGAGCGACCCCGTCTCCCTGGCGGGGCCGGCCTTCGCCCCGTGCGTTCATCCCGGCGAGCCGGTGGAGCAGGCGGACCCCGTGCCGGAGCTGGCCGGGCTCCGCCTCGATCCGGACGACGGCGCCGACCTGGAGCGGATCGTCGAGCTCCAGGGCGACGTCGCCGGCTTCGCCGCGGATCTGCGCTCGCTGGTGGCCCTGCTCGACGTGCCCCCGGGGCTGGATCCGGAGGAGATCGTCCGCTGGCGCGGCCGCTTCGGCACGGCCTTCGCCGCGGCCTATCACCCCTGGACCGAGGTCTCGGTCTCCGAGGACGGCCGGCCGACGCCGATCCGGGTGAACCCCGCCGCGGTGGCCGCGGGAATCGTGGCCCGGGTCGAGAACGAGCACGGGGTGCCCCACGGACCCGCCAACGCGCTGGCCCGGGACGTGGTCCGCCTCTCGGAGACGGTGGCGGGCCGGCACCATGACGCGCTTCACCCGCTGGGGATCAACGTCTTTCGGCGCGATCCCGACGGCGTCCGGCTCACCGGGGCCCGGACCCTCTCCCGGGACCCGTCCTACCGGCAGCTCAGCGTGCGTCGGCTCATGACCATGATCGCCCGGGTTCTGGAGCGGCAGATGGCGTGGACCGCGTTCGAGCCCAACGGCCGGGCGCTCCGGGGGCAGCTGACTCGCCTCCTGACCGAGTTTCTCCGGGGGCTCCACCGGGCCAACGCCTTCGCTCCCGCCACCGAGGAGGACGCCTTCTTCGTGCGCTGCGACGAGACGCTGAACCCGCCCCGCGTCGTGGACGCGGGCCGGCTCCTGGCCGAGGTGGGCGTGGCTCCGGCCGAGCCAGCCGAGTTCCTGGTCCTGCGCCTCGCCCGGGACCCGGACGGATCGGTCCGGGCGGAGACATAGAGCGATGCCGGAGCCGAAGGAGAACCGGTCCGCACGTCCGGCGGGCACGTTCAACTTCCGGGTCACGCTCCGGAAGAGCGGACCCCGGGGGTCCGACGGCGACGTCTCCTCCGCGAGCGGGGGCTCCGGCGAGGCCGGTGGCGAGCTGCTGGCCGACGGCGGCTTCCAGGAGTGCTCGGGGCTGGAGATCGAGATGGACGTCCAGGAGCACAGGGAGGGTGGCAGAAACGACGGCACGGTCCGGCTCGTGGGCCGCGGCACGTACCAGAACCTGATTCTCAAGCGGGGGATGTTCTTCGGCGAGGACGAGGGCGTGAACCCGGAGCTCTGGAGCTGGCTCCAGCAGATCCTGAGCGGGCGGCACCCGGTCCGGCGCTACGACGGGGTCGTCGAGCTCATGGACCGCCGGGGCGAGCGGGCCGGCAACGTCGTGGCCACCTGGACGTTCAGCCGGGGACTCCCGGTGAAGGTCGCGGGCCCGGCATTGAACGCCCGCACAGGCGAGGTCGCCATCGAGGAGATCCACATTGCCCACGAGGGCCTGAGGATGGAGGCGTGACGGCATGAGCACCGGGTTGAGGAAGGCCACGCTCCAGGAGATGCGGAACGCCAACGGCGACGTGGAGGCCGTGGAGGGGACGGAGGTCGAAGTCCAGTTCAACCCCGAGTCCCTGCGGCTGACGCTTCGGAACCAGGTGGAGGGCGGCGAGAGCCGGGCGCGTCAGGTGCGGCAGCACGTGGGCCGGAGCTCCACCGAGCTGAGCTTCGACCTGGTCTTCGACACCGCCGACGAGATCCGGGACGACGGAACCGCCCGGGACGTGCGGGAGCGGACCGCGATGGTCGAGCGCTTCCTGGTGCCGAAGAAGGAGGACGGCGAGGAGAAGCCGTCTCCGCCCATGGTCCGCTTCCACTGGGGCGACCTGATCCTGATCGGGGTCATCACGAACCTCTCCGTCGACTTCGAGCTCTTCTCGCCGGACGGCACCCCCCTCCGGGCCAAGACGAGCGTGAGCATCCGGGAGCAGGACCCCCGCTACCAGTACCTGGAGGCGGGGGCGGGCGCCTCCGAGGAGTCGCCTTCCAGCAGGGACGGCTCCGGCGGCCAGGGGGAGGGCCGGCCCGGGGAGCCCGGGAGCGAGTCCCGGGGCGATCCCGACCGGAGCGACTCCACCCGGGAGGGGGAGAGCCTGGCCGATTTCGCCGTCCGTCAGGGCCTGGACCCGTCCCGGTGGCGCGCCCTGGCCGACCAGGTGGAGAACCCCCTCTCGCTGCCGGCGGGGATGGACCTGCCCTTCGACTCCACCCTGGGCAGCGAGCTCGGGGTGGGGGCGCGGGCCGGGGCCACCGGCGGGAGCGGGGCGTCGGCCGAGGCGGGCCTGGGGCTGGAGGCGGCGGGCGGCGTCCTGGCCCGGGGGAAGGCCCTCTCCGGCGCCGGGGGGCTCTCGGCGGCGCTGACCGCAGCCGCCCGGGCGAGCGCCCGAGCCGAGTCCGGAGCCGAGCGCTCCGCCTTCGGCTCCGCCGCCGACGGGACCGCCGAGGCCGGCGCATCGACCGGGGTGGGAGACTCCGCCGTGGCCTCCGCGGCCGGCGGCGGGTCGGCCGGCGGCGTCGCGTCGGCCGGAGGAAGCGGTGACCGGCGGACGCTGACCTTCGGGCGCGGCGTTCCCCTGCGGCCGCTCCGGGGCGGTGGAGCGCCGGGCCCGGCCCCGGTCCTCCACCCCGGCGGCGGATCTCCGAACGACGGGGGTGCGGACGGCCCGAGCGACCCCATCCGTCCTTCGTGGGAGGAGGAGGGCTGATGCCGGTCCACGTGAACGAGGTCTCCACCGAGATTACGGCCCGGCCCGAGGACGGGGGAGAGGGCCCGGCGCCGCCCGCCCCGGGCGACGGAAGCCGCTGGAAGGCGGTGGATCGCCTCCGAAGCGCACGGGCCCGCCTGGAATCCGAGGAGGCCCGGACCCGGGCGGAGGGCTTCCATGGCTGATCCGCTGCTGTACTCCGCGGCGCCGGTCTTCACCGTGGACGGCGAACGGACGGGAGAGCTGATCCGGGACCTGCTGCGCCTGGAGGTGCGGCACACGACCCGGGGGCTCCGGACCCTGAAGCTGAGCCTGGTGGCCCTGGGGCCCCGGGAGGGCGAGGACCGGGACAGCCTCCTCTACCTGGACGGCGAGATCCTCCGCTTCGGGAGCGAGCTCCGGGTCTCTCTGGGCCCGTCGGGCTCTGACCGGACCGTCTTTCTGGGCAGGGTCTCGGGCATCGAGGGGCACTTCTCCGAGGCGCTGCCCCCGGAGGTGGTGGTCTTCGCAGAGGACGAGCTCATGCAGCTCCGCATGACCCGGCGGATGCGGAGCTATCAGGAGATGACCGACGGCGACATCGCGGCGGAGATCGCCGGCGAGCACGGGCTGGGCGCCCAGGTGACCGCGCCGGGTCCCACCTATGACCTGGTCCAGCAGCTCGACACCAGCGACCTCGCCTTCCTCCGGGAACGGGCCGCCCTCCTCCAGGCCGACCTCTGGGTGGAGGAGGGAACGCTGCACTTCGAGAGCCGGGACGAGCGGAGAGGCGAGGAGATCACGCTGGCGGAGGGCGCCGACCTCCTGAGCGTGACCCTCCGGGCCGATCTGGCACACCAGCGCTCCGAGCTCGCCGTGTGTGGCTATGACGCCGCCGGGAGGGAGTCGATCCGGGAGGTCGCCGGGGTCGACGCCCTCCGGGCCGAGGTCCCGGGAGGGAGCACCGGGCCCGAGGTCCTGAGCCGAGCCTTCGGCGACCGGCCGAGCCAGCGGGTCCGGGAGGTCCCCCTCCGGGGCGCCGAGGCGGCCGACTGGGCCCGGGCCGAGATGCTCCGGCGCGGACGGCGCTTCGTCACCGCGTCGGGGACGACCCGGGGCACCCCGGAGATGGACGTGGGGAGCCGCCTCCGTCTGGAGGGAGTGGGTACGCCCTTCGGGGGTGGGGCCTACTACGTCACCGATGTCATGCACACCTACGACCTGGAGTCGGGGCATCGCACCCGGTTCGAGGCCGAGCGGCCGGACCTGGGAGGACGGATCTGATGGGATGCGGATGCGAGGGACGCTCTCGACCGGGGCTGTACGGACTCTACCCCGCCATCGTGACCCGGCTCACCGACCCGGAGGAGCTGGGGCGGGTGGAGGTCCGCTTTCCCTGGCTCGGCGAGGAGGGCGAGAGCGTGCGGGCGTGGGCCACGCTCCTGAGCCCCTACGCCGAGGACGACCAGGGCTTCGAGGCCCTTCCCTCTGTGGATACCCAGGTGGTGGTGGGCTTCGAGGCCGGGGACCTGCGGCGCCCCTACATCGTGGGGGCCGCGTGGAACGGCCGGGAGGCGATGCCCGAGCCCCCCGACGAGGCGAACGACAAGCGGGTGCTGAAGACCCGCTCCGGGAGCCTGCTGGAGTTCGACGACACGGAGGGGGCGACGAAGATCACCCTGACCACCCCGGCCGGACACGAGCTGGTCCTGGACGAGGGGTCGGCGGAGATCCGCCTCCGGCACTCCATGGGTCCCTCCATCACCATGGACGCCGGAGGGCGGATCGACGTCCAGGCTACCTCCACCGTGGAGGTCACGGCGTCGGCCCTCAACGTCCACGCCCCCACCGCGATCTTCGACGGGATGATCCAGTGCACGACGCTGATCGCCAGCGCCGGGGTCGTCTCGCCGTCGTACACGCCGGGCGCCGGCAACATCTGGTGAGCCGATGACCGCGACTCCGAAGCTCCGACTCGTGGCGCCGTGGTACCGCTGGCAACGCCAGGCCGAGGAAGACGGCGTCCTGCCCCGCCAGGGCCGTCCGGTCTTCCAGAAGTACGCGGACCCGGGCCTGGTGAACCGGTTCCTGGAAGATCCTCAGGCGTCGTACCGCTTCCAGGCCGGCGAGGACTTCGTGGCGGCCACCGAGCGGTCCGTGTACGACGACGGGGCCAGGATCGCGTGGGGAGGGCCCTCCTCGGGGTGGGCAGGGGTCGCGGTGAGGAAGCTCTTCCGCCCCACCCACAAGCGTCACTACCTGATCGTCTGCTCCCTGCACTGCGACGCCCCCGGCCTCCCCGACGCCGGCCTGGACCACGCCTGCGAGATGGGCTTCGTGATCCGGCGGTGGGCGCCGCCGGGTGAGGGCGCGCCGGCGGCCACAGGGGTTGTGGACGGGGCCGTGGCCGTGGAGGAAGCGAGGCCGGCGGGGGTGGGCGCCGGGGAAGTCGGGGGGAGGCCCACGCCGGCCGCGGGCGGCAGCGCCTACCCGTGCCCGGGAGGGGCGTCGGGCGAGCCCGTCCAGGCTGCGGTCTCCGGGAAAGGCGCGGCGGTCGGGCACGCCGGAACGCCCGCCGCCGGGCTCGACGCGACGACGGATACCGGCCGTCTGCAGGGATGGATCCCCGACCCGGATCACGAGGGACACGGCCGCTGGGTGCCGGTGTTGCACGAGCCCGGGGAGCTCCGTGAGCAGATTCATCCCCTGCACCCGCTGGTGCCCGGGCCGGACCGGTCGGAGGATCCGGCCCGGGGCGCACGGCTCCTCTTCGGCCTGGTTCCCACCGAGACTCCGGACATCGGCTCCGACGGATCTCCCCGCTTCGACGCCCGTCACCTCTACCGGATCCGGGTCTTCGTGCGCCGCCACGACGCGCGGTGCCCCCGGCGCCGGGAGCGGAACGACTGTCCGGGACCCTTGGAGTGGAGCCGGGCCAGCGAGCCGTACCGCATCGCGTCCCACGGCGACCTGGACGGGCAGAAGAACGTCCTCGTCACGGTGGAGATGCCGGACCTGGACCAGCTCGCTGCCCACAGCGGGCCGGCCGGGGGGCTCCGGATGGTGAGCCCCGACGGCTCGAATCTCGGCTTCGAGGCCAAGGGGACGGAGCCGGCGGACGGGAGCCGGGAAGGGTTCCAGATCTGCACCTTCCCGATCCCGCTGATCACCATCGTGGCCCGCTTCGTCTTCAGCCTCTTCCTACCGGTGGTGGTCTTCGTCTTCCAGCTCTTCTTCCTCCTGGTGATGCGGATCTGCATCCCGCCGTCGATCTCCCTGGACGCTTCCTTCGTGGGCGAGGTGCGGACGAAGCTGGCCGACGGGACGCTGAACGGGGACTTCGGCGTTCAAACCACCCTTGTGACCGAGCTGAACAAGGCCACGCGGAAGGACCGGAACGGAGACGGGCTCGGGACCCGGATGGTCGCGGAACACAGCAACGAGGAGATGTGGGAAGTCCTGAGGAAGCTCGCCGAGCTCCCGGAGGACGCCGAGGACGGTGGCGACGGGGTCGACGGCCCGGACGGCGGGGCGCCGGCTCGGAGCCCGGTGGTCGACAATCTCGTCCTGGAGGAACGGGTGGACGAGCGACCGCAGGTCGACGCGCCCGAGATCGTGGGGACGGTCCTGTGAGCACCGCCGAGTATCTGGGCCGGGGCTGGGGCTTCCCGCTGAAGCCGGGCCCCCGGGGACGCCTACCCGTGGCCGAGGGCGTCGACGCCGTGGCGCGGTCGATCCACCTGATCCTGGAGACCGAGCCCGGGGAGCGGGTCATGCGCCCCCGGTTCGGGTGCGGCCTCCGACGATACCTGATGAAGCCCAACACGGTGGCCACCCGGGCACTGATCCGTCGCGACGTAGAGCGGGCCCTGGAGCGGTGGGAGCCCCGCATCGAGGTGAAGGCGGTGAGCGCCGAGGCCGGCGACGATCCGGCGCTGGTCCTCATCCGCATCGAGTACGTGGTGCTCCGGACGCGGAGCTCCGAGAACCTGGTCTACCCCTTCTACCTGGAGTAGCCCGGAGATGCCCCTGCCGACGCCGATCCTGGACGACCGGTCCTTCGAGGAGATCCGGGAGGAGCTCCTGCGCCGGATCCCGGTCTATACGCCCGAGTGGACGGACCACAACGCCAGCGACCCGGGGGTCGCCCTCCTGGAGCTCTTCGCCTTCCTGGGCGAGAACCTCCTCTTCCGCTTCAACCAGATTCCCGAGGCCACGCGGATCGCCTTCCTCCAGCTCCTGGACGTGCCCCTGCGGCCGGGCTCTCCGGCCCGGGGGATGGTCCGGCTGGAGACCCGTCGGGCCGACGGGTCGCTGGTGGAGAAGGGGAGCGAAGCCCGGGCCGGCGACGTCTCCTTCGAGACCCGGGTCGAGGTGCACGCCCTCCCGGTGGCGTCGATCTGCCTGGCCCGGAGCATGAGCCGGGATCCGGAGAGCCCCGAGGAGGAGGACTACGCCGACGCGGTGCGCATCGCCCGGGGGGGCTACGCCGACGACGAGGTCCCCGCCTTCTACCGAAACGTCCGGGTGCCCGCGGAGCCCGCGGCACCCGACGCCGAGCCCGTGAACTTCGGGCGGGCCGTGGACGGTCGACTCTGGCTGGCGATTCAGCGGACGCGCCACACCGACCCCGACGCACTGGGCGGGAAGGTCCTGAACGTGGGCTTCTCGCCGGCGGCCGAGGTCCCGGAGCTCTCCCGGGTCCTGGCCTGTCCCGGTCCCGGGGAAGGAGATCCGGGGCCCACGGTGGTCTGGCAGGGCACGGCGGGGCTGGACGACGACGGCCAGCCCCGATACCGGAGCCTCCAGGTCGTCGGCGACACGACCCGGGGGCTCACCCGGGAGGGCGTGGTGCGCCTCCAGCTTCCGGAGGACTTCACCGTCCTGGCGCCCGTGGACCAGGACGACCCGGAGCTCGCCGGCACCGACGACTTCCCGCCGGTCCTGGAAGACCCGGACGAGGAGGAGCGCGTTCTCTTCTGGCTGCGGGCGGGCCGCCGGGACGACCGTTCCCTGGGACGCGTGCGCTGGGTGGGGGTCAACGCCTCGGAGGTGGAGCAGGCCCGGACGGCCCGGCCCGAGTTCCTGGGCACGGGGACCGGACAACCCGGACAAACCTATTCGCTGGTGAACGCGCCTGTGCTGGCGGGCTCCCTCACGGTGGAGGTGGAGGAGGGCGATCGCTGGGTGGAGTGGACCGCGGTCGAGAGCCTCCACGGAAGCCGGCGCGACGACCGCCACTACCTCCTGGACCGAGAGGCGGGCCGGGTTCGCTTCGGCGACGGCGCGCGGGGTCGGCCGCCCCAGATCGGCGAGCGGATCCGGGCCCGGAGCTACCGGTACGGGGGCGGCGTCGAGGGCAACGTGCCGGCCGAGGGGCTGGACCGGATGCCGGGCCACCCGGACCTGGACGTGACCAACCCGCTGCCCACCACCGGGGGCGCCGACGACGAGCCCCTGGAAGACGCGCTGGAGCGGATTCCCGGCGAGCTCCGCCGCCGGGACCGGGCCGTGACCCCGGGCGACTTCCGGGAGCTGGCACTGGAGACCCCCGGCGCCGACCTGGTCCGCGCCGAGAGCCTCCCCCTCTTCCATCCGCCCACCAGGGAGGAGGAGGCCGCGGGCGTGGTGAGCGTCGTGGTCTGGCCCCGGAAGGATCCCTGCAGCCCGGATGCCCCCCGGCCCACCCGGGGCGTGATCCGGAGCGTCTGCGAGTGGTTGGACACGCGGCGCCTGCTGACCACCGAGGTCTGGGTCATCCCGCCCTCGTACCGGGAGATCGCCGTCTCGGTGGGGGTGCGGGCCAAGCCCGACCACGGGCTGGAGGCCGTGCGGCGCTGGGTGGAGAAGGTGCTTCGCCAGTACCTGGCCCCGGTGCCGCCGTACGGCCCCGAGGGGGACGGCTGGCCCCTGGGGCGGACCGTCCGGGCCGCCGAGCTGGAGGCCGCGGCGCTCCAGGTCGAGGGCGTGGCGTACCTGGAGGGGGACGTGAGGCTGGCCCGCTGGGACGACGACGGAGAGGAGGGCGGGGGCTGGAGCGAGACCTCCACCGTGGAGATGGAAGCGTGGGAGGTCCCGCACGTCGTGGACGTCTCGGTTGTGGAGGGGGACCCGCTCCCGCCCGGAGAGGGCGTGGAGCCGGCTCCGCCTCGGCATCCAGACCCGGACGAGGACGGGCGTCCCGTCCCTGTTCCCCTCCCGGTCTTCCGACCGGAGTGCTGAGCCATGGCCGTCCGCTCCTTCGCCCTGCTGGGATCCCGGGACCAGTGGCTCCGCTGCGCCCACGACGGGACGCACCTGGACGCCCGGGGCGTCGTGGGCCTCTCGTGGACCGACCCGGAGCCCGGGGACGGAGCCGGGTCCGCGGCGGCGGGCCCGGTGGCCGGGCTCGCCCTGGACGCCGCGTGCCGGGTCTACCGGTCGCTGCCCGGGAGGGGGGAGGTGGTCCGGACGGCGCCCTGGTCGCCCGAGCGGGGCGTGGGCCCGGTGGGGGTCGACGAGCCGGAGACGCTGCCCATTTTCCGAGGGCCCGACGACGGCGGGGCCGGCGGCTTCCGGCCGGCGGACCCCGACCGGGGGCCGCTCCGGGACCCCCGGGGGCTGGCCGTGGACGCCGGGGGGCGGCTCTTCGTGGCCGAGCGGGGGGGCGGGCGGGTCCTGGTCTACGACCTCCGGGACCGCCGCCTCCTCCGCGAGGTTTCCCTGGCCGGCGCCCGTCCCCTGGACCTGGCGTCGGAGGGCGACCGGGTCCTGGCCGTCACGTCCGACGCCGGCGCGCTCGTGGAGCTCACCGCCTGGGAGCTCGTGCGCGAGGTCCCCGTGCGCGGCGAAGGTCCGGACGCTCCCGCCCCAGAGGCCCCGACCCGGCTGGCGGTGGGGCCCCGGGGGCGACTGGCCCTCCTGGATCGGGGCTCGACCGATGACGCCCGGGTCCTCCTCCTCGAGCCCGATCCCGACGTGGAGCCCGGCGGGGGCCGGCGGCTCCGGGTGGCGCGGGGGATCGACGTCCCGGGCGCCTCGGACGTGGCGTTCGACGGCCAGGGACGTCTGGTGGTGGCACGGCGGGCCGACCAGGACTTCCTCCGCTTCGCCTTCGACGGTACGGTGCCGGTGGCGGAGCGGCCCCTTCGAGCCCGGGCCTACGACGGCCGGGGTATCGTGCGCGTGCCGGACGGCCGCATTCTCTTCTGGACCCCCGCCGGGCCGGCCCACGGGGTGGCAGCCCGGGTCCGGTACGCGCGCCGGGGCCGGGTCACGAGCTTCCGGTTGGACAGCGGGACGTACGGGACCCGTTGGGGTCGCCTCTACATGGAGGCGTGCGTCCCCGACGGTTGCACGATCCGGATCGCCACGGTCACGGCCGACGAGGAGGGGGAGGGGCCGCGGATCCCCCGGACCGCCCCGGCGGGGCCGTCCGCGCCCCCGGAGCTCTCGGGGGAGTCGCCACCCATGCCGCCGGCCTCCCTCCTTCCGGCCGACCCGGAGGGCTTCGGACCGCTCCATCGCCGGAGCGCCGGAACCGAGCTTCCCTGGTCGCCGCGCCCGGACGACGATCGCTTCCGCATCCTCGAGGCCCCGGTGAGCGACGAGGCGGGGCGGTTCCTCTGGGTCTTCGTGGAGCTGACGGGGAACACCCGGCACACCCCTCTGGTGCGCACGGTCCGGGCCCATCATCCCGGCCACGGGCTCCTGGAGCGGCTGCCCCGTGTCTTCTCCCGCGACCGGCAGGCCGCCTCCTTCCTCCGACGCTACCTCTCCATGGTCGACGGCACCCTCACGGAGCTGGAGGGCGCGGCGAGAGAGCGTCACGCGCTCCTGCATCCCCGAGGCGCGCCGGAGGAGGCCCTTCCGTGGCTGGCGTCGTTCCTGGGCCTGGTTCTGGACGAGCGGTGGCCCGAGGAGGTGCGCAGGACGGCCATCGACGAGGCGCCGTGGCTCTTCCGTCACCGGGGAACGGTACCCGGCGTGCGCCGCTTCGTGGAGATCTACGCCGGCGAGCCGGTGGTCGTGGTGGAGCACTTCCGGCTGCGGAGCCTGGGCGGCGAGCTCGTGGGAGAGTCTTCGCCGGCCTTCACCCGCTCGGTGCTGGGCGCCGGCTTCCGGGTGGGGGGCGAGGTGGGGAGCGAGACCCCCGAGCCCCTCTCCGGGACCACCGCCGACGCCTTCCGGACCCACGCCCACCGCTTCACGGTCCTCCTGGGCCGCTCCCTGGGCGACGTGGAGCGGCAGGTGGTGGACCGGATCGTCGAGGTCCACCGTCCGGCCCACACCGTCTGGGATGTCTGCACCGCCGACCAGGGGATGCGGGTGGGCCGGGGGCTCCACGTGGGCCTGAGCACCTTCGTCGGACCCACGGGCGGCTTCGGCACCCTGCGCCTCGACTCGTCGGTGGTCGGGGGCGGCGACGTCCTGGGCCGCCCCGGCCCCGCGACCCGGGTGGGAGACGCACGCCTCGGTCGGGACAGCGAGGTGGGCTGAGATGATCGCAGTGACGATCGACCGTGTCCGGGCCCGGTACCGCGTCCCCTCGGGAGGAGAGAGAGTGGGCCGCCGGCTGGACGGGATGCTGGAGCGGGCCTTCGACTCGGCCCTGGAGGCCGGCCTGGAGCTTGCCGGCTTCGGGGGGGCGGAGCTCGTCTGCGTGCGCCGGATCGAGGTGCCGTTCCAGGCGGATCTCTCCAGGGCCGAGGTGGGGTTGGCCGGCGCGTGGGCCGAGGCCTTCGCCCGGGAGCTCCGTCGGGGCGTGGACCGGGGAGCGGCCGATGTGGTGCGCTACCGGTCTCCCTCGGCTGCGCTCCTGGACGTCCTCCGGAGGGCGCCCCGGGACGACTTCGGAAGGGTCTGGGCCTGGCGCTCCCTGGGGCTCTGGGACGGGGGGGAAGATCCCTCGCCCGCCGCCGCGGCCCGGGAGGCGGCCCGGACGCTCCGTGCCCGCCCCGAGCTGGCGCCGTCGGTGTTGGAGGCGTTGGCGGAGGACGGGCCGGCTCGCCGGCTCCTCTTCCGACGGCTGGACCGGTCGTCTTGGACGAAGATCGCCGTGGCCGCCCTGCGCGCGGCAAAGGCGGATCCAGGGCTCGTGCGCGCCGAAGACGCGGCCGGGGTCGTCCTCGCCGGTGGGGAGGAGGAGCGTCGGGATGTGGCGTCCCGGCCCCGACCCGGCCCGAGGGCGGCCACTGTGGCAGCCCGCTCGGCGCTGGCGGAGGCCGGCCGGAGGGAGCGGGTGGAGCCGGCCACGGCCCGGGCGGTGGCGATCCTGGCTCTCCTGGCCGGCGCCCCGGGAGCAATCGCCCGGGGCCGGGACGTCCCCGCCGCGGTGCAGGCAGTGGCCCGGCACATCCTGGACCGTCCTCCGCCGGGCGGAAGCAGGGATCCGTCCCGGCGCGCCGCCGATCCGGGGGTCGGGGCCGAGAACGGGCGGGAGCGCCCCCCCGTCGAGCCCGGGCCCGTCCGGGACGGGGAGGGGCGCTCCGGGGTCTCGGCCGGCGAGGTCGAGGAGACCGAGCGGCCCGGTCGGGACCCGGGGCCGGGTCCCGGACTCGAGGAGGGCCCGGGAGGGGACCTGGATACCGGGGCGGAGGCGCGGGATCGGGTCCCGGCCCGCACGGAGTTCGCCGGGCTCCTCTTCCTGCTGAACCTCCTGGACGACGACGAGCTCCGGAGCGGGATCGTGGAGGCGCCGGCCCTCGGGGAGCGTCCGCTCCGCTGGGTGCTACACCGCCTGGCCACGACCCTGGCCCCGGCCCCCGGGGAGGATCCGGCGGTCCTGGCCTTCTGCGGAGTCGGCCCCGACGCCGGGCCCCCCTGCCCCCGGGCGTCCCTTCCCGCTCGCGAAGAGGAGGAAGCCCTGGACGAAGGAGCGCGGCGGCTGCGGGAGCGCCTGCGTGAGCGGCTGGAGCTGGAGGACCGGAGCCCGGGGGAGGTGACTCGGGAAGTGGTGCGACGGGAGGCCGTCGTCGTCGCCGACCCGGGCTGGATCGAGGTCCGCCTCCCCCTGCGGCAGGTCTCGCCGGGGATCCGGCGGGCCGGCCTGGATCTGGATCCGGGCTACCTCCCGTGGCTCGGCGTGGTGATGAGGTTCGCCTATGTCTGAGCTGCGCGCCGTGTCGGAGGAGCGCCGGAGCGGCTCGGGCGACCCGGGAACCCGGGTCCGCCGGGCGGTGGCTGCCCTGGCCCTCCGCCTGGGTCGGGTGCTGGAGGGGCTCCCTTCACTGGAGCGAGAGCTGCCCGGGGGCGTGGCCTTCCTGGAGTCGTACCGGACCGCCGTCCTGGGCTCCGAACCCGGCGACGCTCCACGGCCCGGTCCCGGGTCCCTGCATGGGGGCGACGGCGATGGGCCCCTGGGCCGTATCGCCCGGGCGCTCGACCTCTCCCCGCTGGAGAGGGACCTCTTGGTGCTGGCCGGGCTGCCGGAGGAGCACGAGGGTTTTGGCAGCGTGCTCCGGACGATCCATCCCCGGGGCGAGCCCCGTCCGACGGCCGGGCTGTCGGCCCAGCTCTTCCGGCCCGAGCTCGTGGAGCGGGAGGAGGTCCGGGCGGCGCTGGCCGGCGGGGCGCTGATCCGTTCCGGGGCGGTCCGCCTGGAGGGCGACGGGCCCTTCTTTGACCGATCGCTGGTGCCGGCCTCGTCTCTCTGGCCCGTCCTCCACGGTGTCGACGCCTGGCCGGAAGAGCTCCGGATCCGGGAGGAGGCTGCGAGCACCACGGGGCTCGAGGAGTGGCTGGCGGGGCCGGACGCCCTCCGGGCCCGTGCGGCCCTGGAGGCGGGGGAGCCCTGGACGATCCTGGTCACGGGCCGACGCGCCGAGATCGCCGCGCGCCGGGGCGAGGCTCTGGTCCTGGCGGCGGGAGCGGCGCCGGCCGCTCTCGTTCTCCCGGCCGGGTACGACCCGGAGGTGGAGCGGGCGGCGGCGATCCACTGCCTGGCCCGCGGCCGGGTCCCGGTGGTGGAGGCGCCCTCGGGGAAGGACGCCGCAGGCGCCCGCCCGGCGCCGCTGGGCCGATTTCCCGGATCGGTGGTCGTCTGCGGAGCCACGGGTCGGATCGAGCCTCCTCCCGGCCGAGGGCTCCTGGAGCTCCGGGTGGACGGGACGGCGGCCTCGGCCCGGGCGCGGATGTGGCGGGAGCTCCTTCCCGAGATCGGCGACCGGGCGTCGGCGATGGCGGCGTCGTACCGGGTGGAGCCGGAGATGGCCCGGGACGCGGCCCGCGGCGCCCCGGGGCCGGGCGTCGCTGGCGGGCCGGCCGGTGGAGCCCGGAGACGTGGCGGCAGCCGTGCGGAGCCGCACCAGTGCCCGGGGCACCGAGGGCGCCGACCTCCGCTCGCCCACGGCCACATGGGACGACCTGGTGCTGCCGGAGGATCGCCTGGCGCGGCTCCACGAGGCGGTGGACCGGGTGCGGCACCAGGTCCGGGTCCTGGACGAGTGGGGCTTCCTGGCCGGCCGCCCGGGCGCTCGGGGCGTGCGCATGCTCCTGGCAGGGCCGCCGGGCACCGGGAAGACCCTCTCGGCCGAGGTGCTGGCGTCCGCTCTGGGGGTGGAGCTCCTGGTGGCCGACGTCTCCCGTCTCGTCTCCAAGTGGATCGGCGAGACCGAGAAGAACCTGGCCCGGGTCTTCGACGCGGCGGAGGAGGCCCAGGCGGTGCTCCTCTTCGACGAGGCCGACGCGCTCTTCGCCCGGCGCACCGAGGTTGTGGACGCGAACTCCCGCTACGCGAATCTGGAGACCGCCTACCTCCTTGCGCGGATGGAGCGCTTCGAGGGGCTCACGGTCCTCTCCACGAACCTCCGCCGGAACGTGGACACCGCGTTCCTGCGCCGGATCGAGTTCGTGGTCGAGTACGAGGAGCCCGGGATCGAGGAGCGCCGGGCCCTCTGGGCGTGCCACCTGCCCGACGGCGCGCCCCTGGCCGACGACGTGGATCTGGACCAGCTCGCCCGTCTCTACCCGCTGGTGGGTGGGCACGTCCGCAACGCCGCCGTGGCCGCCGGCTTCTTGGCGGCCGCGTCCGACGCGCCCGTTTGCCAGGAGCACCTGGTCCGGGCCATACGGCACGAATACGCGAAGGCCGGGCGCGCCTTTCCCGGCGCGCCGTCCGCCATTTCCTAGCACGCAGCGAGAGATCAGGGAGGAGCCATGCCTCTGCCGACCACGCTCCTGGAATTCGCCACCGGCGAGCGGAGCCACTACCAGAACCTGGCGGACCAGGCGGAGCAGGCGCTGGCTTCGGCCCGCGACGAGCGGACCGCCGCCCGGGAGACGCTGCGGACCCACGCCGAGGAGCTCTCCGAGGCCCGGAGCGACACCGAGTCGCTCCGGGAGCGGCTGGCCGCGGCTGACACGCCCGGCGACGCCGAGGACCTGGTGGACGACCTGGTCGACGCCCTCATGCGGGCCCGGGAAGCCATGGCCGGGGTCCACGAAAGCCGGGCGGAGGAGCGGGACGCGGCCTCGGCCATGGAGGCGGCGTCGGCGCGCCTCTCCACCGCCGAGCGCGGCCTGGAGGAGGCCGAGGAGTTGGAGGAGTGGGCCGAGGAGGAGTCGGATCTCCACGACCGCTGGAGCCTCCTCCTGAGCCAGCCGCCGCTGGACACGCTCGAGGCCGACGCCGCCGACCTCCTCACGGGGAGCGCCCTCTCCGATCTCACCACCGAGGTGGAGGACGGGATCCCGGAAAAGCTGCGCCAGGCGGCGCTGAAGCGCCGGGAGCTGGAGGTGGTTCGGAGGTCCAACGCCAGGAAGCTTGCCGATGCGGCCCGGGACGCCCTCGATACCCTGGGCGACGATCCCGCCGCCGGAGAGGAGACCGCCTACCAGCGGAAGCGGTCGGAGCTCCGGGCCTACGTGAGCGGCGCCGGCGACCGCCTGGCCCGAGCCCGGGACCTCCTGGAGGCTGGAATGCCGGAGATCGGCACGGGCGAGGCCGACGAGCTCTCCTCTCTCGCCGGGGACGGGGAGACCGCCGCGGAGCTGGAGATCGCGATCACCGAGGCCCGCATCGACGTCGAGAACCTGCGCTTCGCGCTGATCGAGGCCCGGCTGAACTCCCTGGCCGATCCCGACCAGGACTTCGACGTGGCCCAGAAGGAGGACGACCTGGCGGAAGCGGAAGCCGATGACGGACCCCTGGCCGTCGCACTCGACAACTTCGACACCGCCGGACACCCCGAGGCGCTGGAGCGCTGGGAGCTGGCCCTGCCCGACGAGGTCTGGCGCTTCTTTCTCCGCTTCCACGACGTGGTGGACGACCTGACCGAGCTGGCCGGCCTCGACCCCTCCACCCTGGAAAGCGAGCTGGACGACGCCGAAGAGGCCCTGGCCGGGGCCCGCCAGGAGGCCGCCGACGCCCGGCACCGACGAGAGGAGCTGGAGGTCCGCCGGCGTGCCCTGGCCCGGCAGATGGAGGGCCTGGAAGAGGCGTTCGATCCCCGGGTCTTCAGCGCGGTCCGGGGGGACGGATGAGAACGGTGCGTCGGGCGCGGCCCGCGGTCCAGAAAACGAGGGAGGCCACCGATGTCTGATTCTGCGACGACGATCTCCGGCAACGGGAACCGGGAGGTGCGGCTGCTGCCCTCCAACCCTTTCCGGGGGCTCCGCTTCCACTTCGGGCAGCTCCTGGGCGTCCAGGACTTCCAGGACGAACAGGGGTACCACCGGGGGAAGAACCGGCTTCACAACGCCTGGTTCCACGGCGAGGGCGTGGTCTGGGGCTTCCAGGTCTCCCTTCCGGAGCTCGAGGACGGCTCGTTGCGGGGCGAGGTGGAGGTGGCCCGGGGGCTGGCGCTGGACCGGGCCGGCAACGAGCTGCACCTGGATCGACCCATGTGCGTGGACCTGGGCCGGTGGTTCCAGGAGCACCGGGGCGACCCGGACTTCGACTTTGAGGAGGAAGACACCGGGGACGGGAGCACGGAGATCCGTTTCGACGCCCGGGTGGTTGCGCGCTTCCGCGCCTGCCTGAGCCGGCCGGTTCCGGCCATGTCGGAGCCGTGCGAGGGCGCCGAGGCCGAGACCGCGTACTCCCGGACCCTGGAGACCGTGGAGCTCCACCTGGTTCCCGGGGCGCCCTCCGACGAGGAGGATCCCCCCTATCGCCGCCTGCGGCTCCTCTTCGGCCTGGTGGAGCCCCGCGAGGAGGACGGCTCGGTGGTGCCCGCCGATCAGGAGGTCCTGGACACCCGGGCCGCGGTGGCGGCGACGCCGGCGGCCGACCGGCCGCGGGCGCTGCTGGAGGCTTTCCGCCGCCTGGCCGCCCTGGACGAGATGGAGCTGGCCCCCGAGGGCGACGGGGACGGCCCCTCGCCTCTCTACCCGGCGGAGGGCCGACCCCCGGTGCTCCTGGCGGGATTGGGTGAGGTGCGGCTGGTTCGGGACTCCGACGAGGATCCCTGGCGCCTGGCCGGGGCCGAGGTGGACAACGGGGTCCGGCCCGTGCACGTGGCCACCTCCACGATCCAGGAGCTCTTCTGCTGTGGCGTCCCCGGCGGCGCCGGGGCGCCTCCCGGCGACGGGAACGGCGACGGGAATGGGAACGGCAACGGAAATGGCAACGGAAACGGGGACGGGGGTCCCGGGACCGGGGCCGGTCCCGGCGTCGACGCTGGCGGTCCCCGGGTCGAGCCGGCGTCGGTGGAGCTGACCGGCGAGGAGCTGACCTTCGAGGTGCGGGGCTCCCTCTCCAAGAACAGCATCGAGGATCCCCGGGCCGTCTCGGTCCTGGGCTTCGACCGGATCGACGGCTGGGAGGAGATGCCGATCCGGGAGGTGGAGTACGACCGCGGACGGGACCGGGTCACGGTCCGGCTCCGGGACACGCCCGAGCCCCGCCTCATCCGGCTCCTCGTCCGCGGCACCGGCGAGAACCCGGTGCTCGACACCGACATGGTTCCCCTGGCGGGGGCCGTGGGCGGCGCATCCGGCACGCGCCACGACGGCAACGATTTCGTCTTCATGTTCAGGCAAGGGAGCTAGCGGTGGCCAACGTCCTCGAAAACGGCCGTAGCGGCCTCGTTCTGGTGGGTGAAGGGAAGGGACGCGCGCTGATCCCCCGGGGCAGCCCGCTGACTCGCCTCAATTACTTCGACGGCAAGCTCCTCCGGGCCGAAGATCTCCGCACGGAGCAGGAGTACGTCCGCAGGCTGGTCCAGCTCTCCAATCGGGCGGGGGGCGGGGGCGTCGTCCACGGCTTCGACCTGACTCTCGGCGCCGGCGATGAGCTCCAGGTCGGGGCCGGGATGGCGGTGGACGGGGAGGGCCGGGTCCTCCTCCTTCCCGTCGAGGCCGAGGTCGGGGTGGGGGGCCTCCTGGAGGCATCGCGCCGCGCCGGTGGGCGGGCGGTCCGCCTGGCCGACGACGGAAGCGGCCGCTTCGTGGAGTGCGAGCTTCCCGACGAGGACCCGGAGGAGGAGGGGCTCCCCGCCCGAGGACTCTACCTGGTGGTGGTGGTCCACGCGGAAGCGCTCTGCGGGCAGGAGGACGTCTACGGCCGGCTCTGCGAGCGGGCGTGCGAGACCGAGACCCAGCGCCCCTACCGGGTGGAGGGCGTCTCGCTCCGCCTCATCCCCCTCTCCCTGGGCAGCCCGCTGCCGGGCTCTTCCGCGGTGACGCTCGACCGGCGTCACCTCCGGTCCCGGGTCGCCTCGGCTTTCTTCCGGGACGAGGACCGGGTCCCCGGGCACCTGCTCTCCCGGACCGGCCTCACCTCCAGAACGTGGTGCCGCGGAGCGGACTACCTGGACGGGAGGCACGTCCCCCTGGGAGTGCTGGGCCGACAGGGCGACACCACCCTCTTCCTGGACGCCTGGACCTCGCGCAGGGAGCGCATGGAGTCGCCGCCCCGGCGCTACTGGGCCGGGCGCATGGCCATGCGGCCCTGGAACGCCTATCTGGCCCAGATCCTCCAGTTCCAGTGCCAGCTCGTGGACGCATTGGGTCGGATCCCGGAGCCCGGCGCGGTGGACGATCCCTGTCAGGATGAGAAGGAGGCCCTGGCCGAGGCCCGGCGCTACCTCCAGAAACTGGAGGAGAGCCTGGCCGGGGAGTCCGAAGAGGAAGCGAGCGGTGGCCAGGGCGGGGCCGGGTTCGAAGGCGGTGGCGGGATGTTCTCGGCTGCAGACCTCGAGGCGGCCTTCCCCGGCGGAATCGCGGAGCTCAACGTCGTGAGCCGTCAGCTGATGGCGGCCCTGGAGTCGTTCCGGGGCGCCGGCTCGCGCCAGGTGCTCCTGGACGGCGGGATCGTGGAGCTGCCGCCGGCCGGCTACCTCCCCGTGGTCCCGGATTCCCCGGTGAGCGTGAACCGGCAGGTCCGGGACCTGGTGGGTCGTGGGGTGGACCTGCGCTTCTGCGTGGTGCGTCCCGACTTCGTCGCCCACGCGCTGGAGGAGGTCCAGCACATGGAGCGGATCTCGCTCCTGGAGGGGCTGGCCGATCCGGTGAGCATGCCCGAGGTGGACGTCCTGGTGCCCGACGGCACGGTGCGGCCCGGCGCGGGCGCCACGGGGCTCTATGACGTGACCTTGGAGGTCACGCCCCCGGCGAACGCCTACGGCGACGTGACCGAGGTCCGGAATGCGGAGTTTTCGTCGCCGACGCACCACTCGACCGGCGGCGTCGTCGAGCTCCCCTCCGCTACGGTCCGGGGGGTGGCCCGGGCCCTGGACCGGGACGGCGAGGGCGGGATCCTGCGCTGGGCTGGCTCGCCGAGCGCCCTGCCTCCCGCCCTCGCCCGGCTGCTGGGCGAGGCCCTGGGCGACGTCTTCGAGGAGGAGAGGGATGGCGAGGAGGCGGAGGATGGCAGTGGAGCGGGCACGGTCGGCGGCGCGGATGTCCGGCATGACCGGATAAACCTGGCCGTGGAGGCCGACATCCGGACGGTGGATCGGACGCTGGAGGAGCTGGAGGCCGGAGCGTGGGCCACGCTTCGCTACGACGCCGATCCCTTCGCCCTGGAAGCGGGGGATCCCCTCCCCTGTACCCTGAAGGCCGCCCTGGGGGCGGCGGCCGAGGGCCAGGCCGGAACGGTGGAGGTGGAGGCCGAGGGAACGCTTCAGGTCGGCAGCGTGGCCGGTGACGACGGAAGCGGCGAGCGAACCGTGGAGGGTCGCTTCCGACGGGTCGTCCTCCTCCTCAAGCCCACGCTGGACGGAGATCCCCTGCCGGTGGAAAGCACCAGCATCGCTTTGTCGGCCGAGTTCCGGCTCCGGGGGCCGATGGACGGTCCCACGAGCCTCGTGCTCCGGCTGAGCCACGAGAGCGGCACCGCCGTCACGGTCACCGGCGTGCGGAAGGAGGATCACGTGGACGGCGTGCTGCGGATCCGGAGCGTCGAGACGATCGAGGACGAATCCCGGATCGAAGAGGTGGGACCGGCGTCCGAGGGCGTCATCCGGGGCGTGGTCCGGACGCTGGAGGACGGGAACCCGTTGGCCGGCGTGCAGGTCGTGATCGAGGGCACGGAACGGGGGGCGCTCACCGACGCCGACGGCGGCTTCGTGCTCCGGGACGTCCTCGGTACGGACCAGCGGGTCGTCGTTTCCCACGTGGGGTTGCAGACGGCCGAGATCGTGCTGGACGTCGTGGACGGCGAGCCCGGAACCGAGCTCGAAGTATTGCTGGCCCCGGAGGACGCGACCACCGATGAGCGGGTCTTCGAGCCCGCCACGGCCACGGCCGAGCGCGACGACCGGGTGCTGGAGAATGACCACCCGGCCCACCAGCGAGCGGTCGCGGCCCTGGAGCTGATCGGACGAGGGCTGGACGATCCCGCATTCCAGCCCCGCGCCGAGGCCGAGCTCTTCCAGCGGGAGCGGCCCGAGGAAGGGCCCCCCGTCCACGCCACCCGGGAGTGGGTCCTCTTCCACCGCCGGCGCGTGAAGGAGTGCGCCCCCCGGCCCACGCGGCCCGCGCCGACCCGGGACCGACGCTACCGCGTGTACCACGTGGGACTCGCCGGTGACGACGGAGGCGAGGACGAGGTGTCCGCCATGCTGGACGAGGCCGAGGAGCTCGTTCGCGTCGGGGACCTCAACGGGGCGCTCGCCATCGTGAACCAGGTGCGAGTCGCCCGGGGCGCCGAGCCCCTCACCATCCAGGATGTCGAGGAGCTGATGCAGGCGATCGAGGAGGAGCGCGCGCGACTCGGCTCGTCGGAGTCGGACGTCGAGGGGCTCCTGGAGGCCCTGCGCTCCGACGATCCCGGTGCGCTCACGGAGTTCGGACCCGTGGAGGTCGGCCCCGTCACCTTCTCCGGCGACGGTGTCTCCCTCACCACGCCGGCGGCCTCGGTCCTGGACGCGTGGCGGGAGGCCGGGCCCGGCGGCTCGATCGTGCTGGGGGCCATCGCCAGCCGCGGAGAGGCCGCGGAGGACGGCCCGGTCCTGGCCGAAGGCCGGCTGGACCGTCTGGAGGCGACGCTGGGCCAGGCCACGCCACTCCACGCCGACGCCACCTCGGTCCGGCTCCCGGCCCTTCCGCCGGGGCTCGATGTCACGGGGGCGGACGGGGTGGTGGTGGTGGCCACCGGCGCCGGGGAACCTCCGGAGGAGCCGGAGGAAGAGCCGGCCACGACGACTCACCTGGTGGTGGGCGTGGAGGGCGAGGAGGGCATCTCCTTCAGCCGCGACGACATCGGCGATGCCATCACCGAGGAGTTCCTCGCCGAGGTCGGCACGATCCTGGGGCGGGTGGACTTCCCCGTGGGCGGGACGACGCCCGACTCGGCGGGAATGGCGGCGATCGACGCCGGATGGGACTCTGCCTTTCCCGGCATGACGGCGGGGGGGGCGTTGGTCTTCGCGGCCCCGGACGAGACCGAGCCCCGGGAGGCCCAGGCGGAGGCTCTGATCCAGGGCCTGGATGGAATCTCCGACGCCATGATTCGCGTCTTGGACGTTCCCGAGGACGTGGGCATGCCCGCCGACGCGATCACCATGGTCGTGGCCGGCAGGGAGCGTACCGCTCGTATCGTCGCCTACGAGGCCGTCGACGGTGGGCGCGAAATCCTGCTTCGGGACGGGAGCCTCGTGGTGGACTTCGAGGTCGACGGGACGCTGGAGGAGCCCCTGACCGACGCGCAGGTGGACCTGCTGGCCGGGCTGAACATGCGCTACGACCGGGTGGAGCTGGCGGTCCCGGAGACGCCGGACAACCGGCCGGCCAGGGCCCGGCTCCAGTCCATCGTCCAGGAGCTCCAGGGCCGGGGGCTCCTGGTGGATGCTCCGAGCAGCGAGGTCGTGCAGCTGTCTTCGGATGAGCAGGACCTGCTGACGCTGCCGGACGACAACACGGTGGACGAGGTCGTCTTCCTGGAAGTCCAGCGGCCCGGGTAGCAGCCGGACACCGGCAGCCGCGGAATCGGGTCCGGGTCGGGGAGGAAGGCTCACCCCGACCCGGTACCGGCCCGGCTGCCCGGTGATCAGTCTCAACGGCAGGGACATTCCATGCGTCAGGCGCAGGCACGTCAATCCACCGAGGCGGGGAAGGAGGCCCGATCCACCTCCGCCGATTCGAAGGGGCGGGGTGGGCAGGACGCCCGGGGCGCGCTCTGGTCCGCGCTGAGCACCGCGACGGACGCGGTCCGCGGCTCCGTGCAGCGGAAGTGCGCCGCCTGTGTGGAGAGCGGGACTGCGTGCGCCGGGTGCGCGGAGGAGGACGAGGAGGCGCACCGGGCGGTTCAGCGAAAGTCGTCCTGCTCCTGCGGTGGACGCTGCCCGGCGTGCCGGGCCCGAGCAAAGGCGGCGACCGGCGCGGGCGGCCGGCCCGGGCCCGAGGTCGGGCCGGCGGACGACCGGTACGAGAGGCAGGCCGACGCCGTGGCCCGCAGGGTCGTCCGGATGTCGCGGGGGGTGGCCGGGGTGGATGGGTCGAGCCCCCGGAGAGCCGGGCCGGCGGTCGGCTTCAATGATTCCCGTCTCCAGCGGCGGTGCTCCACGTGCGGCGCGGGGCCCGGCCTCGACGAGGAGGTTCTCCGCTCGGAGTCTCCGGGCGGCCCCGTCCAGCGGAGCTGCCCATTCTGCGCGGCCCGTGCAACGAGCTTCGACGACGATGGGGTTCAGCGATCGGCCTCACCCGAGGAGCCCGGCCTGCGACTCGACCGCGTCCAGCGCGTGGTGGACGCTCCCGGCCACGGCAAGCCGGTGTCGCTCGATGTTCGCTCCCGGACCGAGCCGGTCCTGGGAGCGGACCTCTCCGGCGTGCGTGTCCACACCGACGCCCGGGCCCAGCGGGCCGCCCGGGACATCGGGGCCCGGGCCTTCACCCACGGTGGGCACGTCTTCCTGGGTGCCGGCCAGAGCACCGGCGACCTCGGCCTCATGGCCCACGAGCTGACGCACACGGTGCAGGCCGATGAGGATCGGGGCCCGGCGGCTGGCCCGACGATTCGCCGCCGGGTCCTGGTCCGCCTCCCGGCCCCGCCACCGAGCTCACGCCATCTGGACCTTCCGGAGTGGGGCGAGATGACGGAGGCCGCCCGTCAACGCTTCCTCCGCCGGGAGAGCCTTCGCGGGAGGCTCTCGGGCCGCGGGGCGCTCCGGCGCGCTGCCCGCGTCCTGGAGGACCTGGCGGCCGCGGACGACGACTTCCGCTTCTCCAACGACCGGGAGCTGGAGGATGAGCTCGTCCGTCGGGTCGAGACCGCCGCGGCGATGGAGGAGAGCCAGCGGTCCGTCGAGGGGCGTAGGGGATTCGGCTATCCCTTCCGGGAACCGAACCGCTACTGGGGCCCCCGGGTGAACTACGAGGCACGGGCCTACTGGACTCCGAGGGTCCCGGACGACTACTCGAGACGCCGAGACCAGGAGACGCGCAGACGCATCAGGATGGCCCACCCGGCCCTGAAGCACCGCATCTGCGGCGATCCCCCACCCTCCCCGGATTACCGCTGGACCCTGACGGCCCAGGGACGGAGAGATCCCTACACCGCGGTAGTGCGTCTCTTCCCGCCCCAGCCGCCCCACAAGCGGACGCTGATCCACTGCGACTATCTCGTCTCGCTGGTTCACTTCCGGGCCTTCGCCGAAGAGGTCGGACGAGAAGAGTTCAACCGCCGGATCCAGGCCTACGGGACGGACCGGCTGGTGCTCCAGTGGAACGCCTTCGAGGAGATCGAGCTCCGGGACGTCCGGGAGGCCGTGCCGACCGGGCCGCTGCACGCGATCCAGCGGGTCCGACCCTCCTCCCCCGACGACCTGGTCATCGGAGATCACGTCGTCTTCCACAACCACGTGGCCTTTTCGCTCCTCAACCAGCGCGTTGGAAACCCGTGGAGATTGGAGAACGCCATCCTGGTGGACCGATCCGGCGGGGAGGACGTGTTCCTGGGCCACGGCTCCGGGCGGCGGACGAGGGAGGGCATGCGCAGGAGGCTCTCCGAGGAGTACAACCACGTAGCCGGAGACGCCCTGAGTCTCACCGAGCGGGCGGAATCCCGGGACCCGGAAGAACGCCGGAGAGCTCTGGTATTTCTGACCGCCCGGTTCCCCAACGTGTACGTCCGCCGGAGCGGCGACGGATGGGAGTGGGTCGTGCACGGCGAGCGGTTCTCCCGGGAGATCACCATGGAGCTCCGGGAGATCCGGCCCGACGAGGTCGTGGGGCTCCGGGATCCAGAAGATCCGACGGGGGCCCGCATGTACCGGGTGCGGCGCCCCGTCATGTCCCGGTGAGCGTAGCGCTTGCTCTAGATCTCGAACTCCGCTCGGAGAGCCTCAGTCGCACTCCACGGAGAAGTCGGCCCGGTCGGACTCCATCTCCCGGGGCTCCAGGAT